>JASFRY010000098.1:0-10612 GCA_050114675.1 Gemmatimonadota bacterium
ACCCACCTGTTGACCGGCTTCCACGCCTTCGAGCGGCCCTTCCCCCACCGGGGTCCGGCGCTGGCCTCCCTCCACGGGGGCGAGGCCGCCCGGCTCGCGGCGGTGCGCCACGACGAGCTGTGGCGCCGGGCCCATGACATCGGGCCCGCCCTGTGGAGCATCCTGGCACGGGCGGACCACCAGGCACGCCGCAGCGGTTGACACCTCTCCGCGCCGTTTCTTTATTTCCGGGCCTCGTTGCCCGATATTCGAGGGCTGAGGCGACCGATCCGGGGTAGCTCAGTTGGTTAGAGCATCTGACTGTTAATCAGAGGGTCGTGGGTTCGAGTCCCACCCCCGGAGCTCGAGGCGCCCCCGGAAGTCCTTGTCCGACCAGGACTTCCGGGGGCGTTCTGTCTTTCGTCATGGCCACCGGCGTCGCAGCTCCCCGCCCACCCGGGATACCGCCATCCCCGCCGAGAAGGACACACCGCTTGGGTCGGCGGGAAGCCACCTGGCCCAAGAGAACGCCCCGTCGGGGATTTCCCCACATCCGACTTCATGCATCTCCCTACTGGCCGCCGGCGCAGCCTGAGGCGCATAAGTAAGGTGCCGAAATTCCGGCATCAGGACGCAATCCCGCGCCGCCTGCCCTCCCACCGCGGCCATCGATAAAGGCTGTCGTGATCTCCCGACGGATCTGCCCCCGTCGCGATCTCGCTGGAAAGCGATGGATCTCATGACCCATGCAGGGAGGCGTCCGCATGTACTTCCCCTCGTCCCACCCGTGGACCGAGAACGAAACGCTCGGTGAACACCTGGACCGACGCGGCGTAAGCCGCCGCGACTTCCTCAAGTACTGCGGGGAGATGGCGGTCATCCTGGGGGTCAGCCAGGCGCTGACACCCGAGATCGCCCGGGCGCTCCAGTCCGTGCGCCGTCCCTCGGTCATCTGGCTGCAGCTGCAGGAGTGCACCGGGTGTGTCGAGAGTGTGCTGCGCACGTCCGATCCCACCATCGGGGACCTGGTGCTGGACCTGATCTCCCTGGACTACCAGCACACCCTCATGGCGGCCGCGGGCGAGGCGGTGGAGCAGGCCAAGCAGACGGCCATGGAGGAGAACCGGGGCAGCTACATCCTCATCGTCACCGGCTCGATCCCCACCGAGGAGAACGGGATCTACCTCACGGTGGGCGGCCGCACGGGGCAGACGGTCCTGGAGGAGGCCGCCGCGGGCGCCGCCGCGGTGATCGCCGTGGGCGCCTGCGCCCATTTCGGCTCGGTCCAGTCGGCGCGCCCGAACCCCACGGGGGCGGTGGGCGTCTCGGAGATCATCAAGGACCGCCCGGTGCTCAACATCGCAGGCTGTCCCCCCATCGCCGACGTGGTGACGGCCACCATCGTCCACTACCTCACCTTCAATCGCCTCCCGGAGATGGACGGAGAGGGCCGCCCGCTCTTCGCCTACGGCGCCCGCATCCACGACCAGTGCTCCCGACGGGCCCACTTCGACGCCGGCCAGTACGTGCAGGACTTCGACGACGAGAACGCCCGCAAGGGCTATTGCCTCTACGAGATGGGCTGCAAGGGCCCGGCCTCCTTCTCGCCGTGCCCCATCTTCCAGTGGAACGACCACACCGATTGGCCCATCGGCGCCGGGCACCCCTGCCTGGGCTGCACCGAGCGCCACTTCTGGGACACCATGACCCCGTTCTACGAACGCCTCCCCAACGTGGCGGGCTTCGGCGTGGAGCGGAACGCCGACGTCATCGGCCTTTCGCTGGCTCTGGGCGCCGCGGCGGGCGTCACGGCCCACGCCGTCGCCACGGGCATCCACCGGGCGCGTACGGGCCAGACTCCGCTCAAACCGGCGGTCGATCTACCCACCGTGAACCCGGAACCCAAGAAGTCGGAGGAGGATCCCAATGGCTAAGGTCGTCGTGGACCCCATCACCCGCATCGAGGGTCACCTGCGCATCGAGGTCCAGGCGGACAACGGGCGCATCTCGGACGCGTGGGCGTCTTCCACCCAGTTCCGGGGCATCGAGATCATCATGGAAGGTCGGGATCCCCGGGACGCCTGGGCCTTCACCCAGCGGATCTGCGGCGTCTGCACGGTGGTGCACGCCATCGCTTCGTGCCGCGCCGTCGAAGACGCCCTGGGCATCGACGTGCCGCCGGCCGGCGGGCTGATCCGCAATCTGGTCCACGGCATGCAGACCGTGCAGGACCACGTGATCCACTTCTACCACCTCCACGCGCTGGACTGGGTGGACGTGGTGAGCGCCCTCTCCGCCGATCCAGCGGCCACGGCGCGCCTGGCGGCCAGCCTGTCTCCCTGGCCCAACAACTCCACGACCCACTTCGCCGAGGTTCAGGAGCGGGTGCGCAAGTTCGTGGAGTCGGGTCAGCTCGGGATCTTCACCAACGGCTACTGGGGTCATCCGGCCTACAAGCTCCCCCCCGAAGCCAACCTCATGGCGGTGGCCCACTATCTGGAGGCGCTGGACTGGCAGCGCGACGTCATCCGGCTGCACACCATCTTCGGCGGCAAGAACCCCCATCCGAACTTCCTGGTGGGCGGCATGGCGTCGACGATCAACCTGAACGGCGCCGGCACCATCAACGCCGAGAGCCTCACCAAGATCCACGACCTCATCACCAAGGCGCGCCGCTTCGTGGAGCAGGTGTACTGGCCGGATCTCCTGGCGGTGGCCTCCTTCTACAAGGACTGGGCGGCCATCGGCGGTGGTGTCTCCAACTACCTGTCCGTGGGCGAGTACCCGGACAACGGTCAGTGGCGCGACGTCGACTCCATGTACTTCCCCCGGGGCGTCATCTTCGACCGCAACCTGAACGAGGTGCTCCCCTACGACCAACAGAAGGTCAAGGAGTACATCACCAGCTCGTGGTACGAGTACGCCGGGGGCGACGACGTCTCGCTCCACCCATCGGAGGGGGAGACCAAGCCGCGCTACACCGGTCCCGAGCCGCCGTGGACCTACCTGCAGGACCACGACAAGTACACCTGGATGAAGGCGCCCCGGTACGACGACCGCCCGGTGGAGGTCGGCCCCCTGGCGCGCATGCTCATCGCCTACGCCTCGGGCCACGACGACGTCCGCGCGTTGGTGAACGAGGCGCTGGGCCGGCTCGGCGTAGGGCCCGAGGCGCTCTTCTCCACCCTGGGCCGCACCGCCGCACGGGGCGTGGAGACGGTGCTCGTGGCCCGGCGTCTGGAGGTCTGGTACGACGCCCTGGTGGCGCGCATCAAGGCGGGAGACACCAGCACCTTCAACGGGGAGCACTGGAGCCCCGAGACCTGGCCGAGCTCGGCCCAGGGCTACGGGTTCCTTGAAGCTGCGCGCGGCGCCCTGGGCCACTGGGTCCAGATCCAGGACGGCCAGATCAGCCACTATCAGTGCGTGGTGCCCAGCACCTGGAACTGCTCGCCCCGGGATGCCCACGGAGCCAGCGGCCCCTACGAGGCCGCCCTCACGGACAACCATCCCCTGGTGGATCCCGAGCGCCCCCTCGAGATCCTCCGCACCATCCACTCCTTCGACCCCTGCATGGCGTGCGGCGTCCACGTGCTGGACGCGAAGGGACGCGAGGTCACGCAGGTGAGGGTGAACGGATGACCGTACACATGAGGCCCGGAGAGGCGTCGCTGACCGCAGCGGCCCCGATCCAGTACAAGCGGGTCTACCTGTGGCACTGGGCGGTGCGCGCCATGCACTGGGTCTCGGTCCTGTGCATCATCACGCTGGCCGTGACCGGTTTCTACATCGGCCGACCCTACTTCCTGAGCAGCGGCCAGGCGAGCAGCCACTACCTCATGGCCCGCTTCCGGTTCGTGCACTTCACCGCGGCCGGGGTGCTGGTGGCCACCGCCATCCTGCGGATCTACTGGCTCTTCATCGGCAACCGCTTCGAGCGGTGGAACGCCCTCTTCCCGTACAGCAAGGAAGACTGGAAGAACATGTGGCTCGTCACGAAGAAGTACCTCTTCGTCGAGCCGTGGAAGGCACCCCACTACCTGGGCCACAACCCGCTGCAGCAGATCACCTACTCCTTCGTCTATCTCGTGGCCATCGTCCAGATCTTCACCGGCTTCTACATGTACGGCCTGTCGGATCCTGGGGGCTTCTTCTTCACCACCTTCGCCTGGGTGGGGTCGGTGTTCGGCGGGGCCCAGGTGGTGCGCTTCTACCACCACGTGCTGACCTGGGTGTGGGCCATCTTCCTGCCGGTGCACATCTACCTGACGGTGCGCGCCGACGTGGTCCACCAGGAGAGCCGGATCTCGTCCATGGTGGGCGGGGGCCGGTACGTGCGGTCCGACATCCACTTCATCGATGACTGACGCCGGCACGGTGGTCATCGGGGTGGGCAGCCCCCTGATGGGGGACGACGGTGTCGGCGTGGCAGCCGCGGAGCTGCTGCGCCGGGCCGTGGGCCCGGTGGAGGGCGTGTCCATCCTGGACGGGGGCACCTGGGGCATGCAGCTCCTCCCCGCCATCGAGGACGCCCAGCGCCTCCTGGTGCTGGACGCCATCCACGAAGGCCGGGCCCCCGGCACGCTGGTGCGCCTGGAGAAGGACGAGCTGCCCCGGCTCCTCTATCAGAAGGTCTCTCCCCACCAGATCGACCTCCGGGAGGTGTTCGCCGTGGCCGAGCTCAAGGGCACCTTCCCGCCCGAGGCCGTGGCCCTGGGGGTGGAGCCCGAAGTGGTGGCGCTCCAGGACCACCTGTCGGAAGCGGTGGAGCGGGCGCTGCCCGGGCTCCTCGAAGCCGCCCTGGTCCAGCTCCGGGCCTGGGGCCACGACGTAACGGTCAGCAGACCCGAAGCCAGGGGGGCCGCGCATGCATGAGATGAGCCTGGCCCTGGAGATCTGCCGGATCACCGAAGAGGAGGTGGGCCGCGACGCCCTTTGCCTGGTGCGGGAGGTCGGCCTGGTCGTGGGCCTGGACGCGGGCGTGGAGCCCGAGAACCTGGAATTCTGCCTGGACGCCCTGATGTCCCACGCGCCCTTCACGGGCGCCCGGATCGTCATGGAGCTGGAGACGGGCGACGACCTGCGTGTTTCCTATCTGGAGATCGACGATGACGGTCCGCCGAATTGAGGTCCGTGAGCGGGTCATGGAGCGGAACAACGAGCTGGCCGCCGACGTGCGCCAGCACCTCGCCGCGCACGGCGTGCCGGCCCTGAACCTGGTGTCGTCCCCGGGCTCGGGGAAGACGCTCCTCCTGGAGCGCACCCTCCAGGACCTGGGCCGGGAGCTGCGCATGGCGGTGGTCACCGGCGACGTGCAGACCGAGAACGACGCCGACCGGCTGGCGCGGTGGACGGACCGCCTGGTCCACGCCGTGGTGACCGGAGGCGCCTGCCACCTGGACGCACGCCAGGTGGGCGAGGCGGTCGCCCAGCTCGACCTGGACGACCTGGACCTCCTCTTCGTGGAGAACGTGGGCAACCTGGTCTGCCCGGCGAGCTGGGACGTGGGCGAGACGGCCAAGGTGGTGGTCTTCTCCGTCACGGAAGGCGAGGACAAGCCGCTCAAGTATCCCAAGATGTTCCGCGTGGCCCGCTACGCCGTGCTGAACAAGGTGGATCTCCTCCCCCACGTGCCCTTCGACGTGGACCGGGCCGTCGCCTACGCCCACGAGGTGAACCCCGAGCTGGAGTTCGTCTTCACCTCCGCCCTAACCGGAGAGGGCATGGACGGCTGGTACGAAATGCTGCGCGCCCACGTCCGCGCTCCGGTCCGGAGCTGAGGTCACCGTGTCCGGGACCCTGCCCTCCCCCACCCCCGTGCCTCCCGGTCCGGGGGACGCCGTGGAGGTATGCATCCGCGGTGTGGTGCAGGGCGTGGGCTTCCGGCCTTTCGTCCATCGCGTGGCGCTGCGCCATGGCATCACGGGCTGGGTCCGGAACGAGGCGGGCGTGGTGCGGATCCTCGCCGAGGGTGACGAGACCGCGCTGAGCGCATTCGTTTCGGACGTTCGCAGCGATCCGCCGCCCCTCACCCGGTTCGACAGCTTCGAGGTCCGGCCGACGGAGCCCTCGGGGGCCCCGGCGTTCCGGGTGCTGGCGAGCGACGTGACACCCCGTGGACGGCTTCCCGTGTCGCCCGACGTGGCGCTGTGCCCGGCGTGCGCCGCCGAGCTGCACGACCCCTCGAACCGCCGCTACCGCTACCCGTTCATCACCTGCACGGACTGCGGGCCCCGCTTCACCGTCATCGAGTCCATGCCCTACGACCGGGCGCGGAGCACCATGTCGGCCTTCGCCCAGTGCCCCGAGTGTCTCCGGGAGTACGGGGACCCCGCGGATCGGCGCTATCACTCGGAGACCAATGCGTGTCCCACCTGCGGCCCCGCGCTCTGGCTGGAGCCCCGGAATGGACCCACGCTGAGGGACGACCTGGCCATCCGGGGGACCGGCGACCTCCTGCTGTGCGGCCGCATCGTGGCCGTGCGGGGCCTCGGGGGCTTCCACCTGGCGTGCGACGCTACGGACGAGCTGGCCGTTCGGCGCCTCAGAGCCCGCAAGCACCGTGACGCCAAGCCTCTGGCGATCATGGTGCGGAGCCTGGAGGACGTGCGCGCCCTCGCCACCGTATCGGAGGAGGAAGCGGCGCTCCTGGGGTCGCGCGAGCGCCCCATCGTCGTGCTGGCGCGCCAACCCGACGCCCCCCTGGCTGCGGCCGTGGCGCCGGGGCTGGACAGCGTCGGCGTCATGCTGGCCTACACGCCGCTGCACCAGCTTCTTCTGGAGGAGGTGGGACGGCCGTTGGTCATGACCAGCGGCAACGTGAGCGAGGAGCCCATCGCCACGGGCAACGAGGAAGCCCGGTACCGCCTCGGGGCCGTGGCCGACGCCTTCCTCTTCCACGACCGGGAGATCATGGCCCGCTACGACGACTCGCTGATGCGGGTCACGGCCGAGGGACCGGTCTTCCTCCGTCGCGCCCGGGGCTACGCACCCCTTCCCGTGCCCCTCCCCCTTCCCACGCCCGAGCCCATTCTGGCCGTGGGCCCCCATCTCAAGAACACGCTCACGCTGGCCCAGGGAGGAGACGCATGGGTGAGCCAGCACGTGGGTGACCTGGAGAACCTGGAGACGCTGGAGCACTTCCGGGACGTCCTCCACCGGCTTCGCACCCTCTTCCGCCTGGACCCCACGGCCGTGGTCCGGGACCTCCACCCCGGCTACCTCTCCACCCGGGTGGCCGAGGAGTCGGGGCTCAGGGAGCTGGCGCCGGTCCAGCACCACCACGCGCATATCGCCGCCGTGCAGGGGGAGCACGGCGTGAGCGAGGACGTGCTGGGGCTGGCCTTCGACGGCACCGGATACGGGGAGGACGGGCGGGTGTGGGGCGCCGAGCTCCTCCGGTCCGGCCTCACGGGCTTTCGCCGGCTGGGCCACCTGCGCTACGCGCCGCTCCCCGGGGGCGACGCCGCCTCGAGGGCGCCGTGGCGGAGCGCGCTGGGCTTCCTCTCCATGGAGCCCCACCACGCCCAGGCCTTCGAGGCCGCGTTCAGGAGTGTGGACCCCAGGGAACGGAGCGCGGCGGAGCACCAGCTGGACCGCCGTGTCAACGCGCCGGAGGCCTCCTCCATGGGACGCCTCTTCGACGCCGCCGCCGCCATCCTGGGCGTGCGCGCCGTGGCCCGCCACGAAGCGCAGGCCGCCATGGAGCTGGAGTCCCTGGCGGGACGGCGCACCGCGTCGCCCCTGCCGTTCCCCGTCGCCAGGGACGACGACGGGCAGTGGGTCCTGGACCCTCTGCCCCTGCTGGCCGAGCTGGGACGGCTCAGGAGCAGGGGGCACCGCCGCAGCGAGCTGGCGGCGCGCTTCCACGAGAGCGTGGCGGAGGCGTCGGCGCTCCTGGCTGTGGCGCTCTGCGACGAGGAGGGCCTGGCGACCGTCGCCCTGGGCGGCGGGTGCTTCCAGAACGCGCGCCTCCTCGAGGGCATCGCAGGCCGCCTGCGCAAGGCGGGGCTGCGGGTGCTGGTCCCCCGCCTACTGGGACCCAACGACGGAGCCGTGAGCTACGGGCAGGCCGTGGTGGCCGCCGCCCGACTTGTGAACCCCTGAGGGCCGCGAGGCCCCGGAACGAGAGGAGCGCGCCATGTGCCTGGGCATCCCCGGACGGATCGTGGAGGTGCGCCGCGACGCGGGCCTTCCCATGGGCGTCGTGGACTTCGGGGGGGTGCGCAGGGAGGTGTGCCTCGCGTACGTCGCCGACGAGATCGAGGTGGGCGACTACGCCATCGTGCACGTGGGCTTCGCCATCTCCAGGGTCGACGAGGAGGAGGCCCGGCGGACGTACGAGGTGCTCCGCGAGATGGGCGAGCTGGAGGAGCTGTCCTGGATCCGGGAGACGGCGGAGGCCGCGGCGGCGGTGGAGGTCCGGGGGGACGAGACGCGGGACGGATCGACATGAAGTACCTGGCCGAGTACCGCGACCCCAAGCTCGCCCGGGCGCTGGTGGAGCGGATCCGTGATACGGCGACGCGCCGCTGGACCCTCATGGAGGTATGCGGGGGCCAGACGCACACCATCGTGAAGCAGGGGATCAACGAGGTCCTGTCGGACGCCGTGGAGATGATCCACGGGCCCGGGTGTCCCGTGTGCGTGACGCCCCTGGAGCAGATCGACCGGGCGCTGCACCTGGCGTCGCTCCCCGGCGTCATCTTCACGTCGTTCGGGGACATGCTCCGCGTCCCGGGCAGCGACTGCGACCTCTTCCAGATCAAGGCCCGGGGCGGGAACGTGCACATCGTCTACTCCCCCCTGGATGCGGTGGAGCTGGCCAGGAAGAACCCGGACAAGGAGGTGGTCTTCTTCGCCGTGGGGTTCGAGACCACGGCGCCGGCCAACGCCATGGCCGTATGGCGGGCGCGGGAGCTGGGCGTGACCAACTTCAGCGTCCTGGTGTCCCACGTCACGGTGCCCCCGGCCATGACCGCCATCCTGGACGCACCCGACAACCGGGTGCAGGGCTTCCTGGCGGCGGGCCACGTGTGCACGGTGATGGGGTGGGAGGAATACGAGCCGCTGGCGCGGAAGTACGCGGTGCCCATCGTGGTCACCGGCTTCGAGCCCCTGGACATCCTGGAGGGAATCTGGATGGCCGTCCGGCAGCTCGAAGAGGGCCGCCACGAGGTGGAGAACCAGTACGTCCGCTCGGTGCGCCGGGAGGGCAACCGGCCCGCCCAGGAGCTGGTGGAGCGGGTCTTCCAGGTGGTGGACCGGGGGTGGAGGGGGATCGGCGTCATACCCTCCAGCGGCCTGGGGCTCAGGCCCGAGCTCGCCGCCTTCGACGCCGAGCGGAAGTTCGCGCTGGAGGGCATCCGGGCCGACGAGCCCGCCGAATGCCAGGCGGGTGACGTCCTGCGTGGACGCATCAAGCCCTTCCAGTGCCCCGCCTTCGGCACTACGTGCACCCCCGAGTCGCCTCTGGGCGCGCCCATGGTGTCGTCGGAGGGCGCGTGCGCCGCCTACTACAACTTCGGCCGCTTCCAGAAGGCGGCGGGGGGAGCGTGACCATGGCCTCGCTGGCTTCGGGCCCCGTCTGCCCTGCGCCCCGGGGCGATCACGACCGGGTGCAGCTGGGACACGGGTCGGGCGGCAAGATGAGCGCCCGGCTCCTCCGGGACCACTTCCTGCCCCGGTTCGTCAATCCCTACCTGGCGGGCCTGGGCGACGGCGCGGTGGTCCCGGTGGAGGGCGACGAGCTGGTGGTGTCCACCGACACGTTCGTGGTGAGCCCGCTGGAGTTCCCGGGGGGCAACATCGGGCACCTGGCGGTCCACGGGACGGTGAACGACCTGGCCATGATGGGCGCCGAGCCCCGCTACCTCTCGGCCGGATTCGTCCTGGAGGAGGGCCTCCCCTTCGACCTCCTGGACCGCGTCCTGGACGCCATGGCCGAGGCCGCCGCCAGGGCCGGCGTCCTGGTGGTGACCGGCGACACCAAGGTGGTGGACCGGGGCAAGGCCGACGGGATGTTCATCAACACCACGGGCATAGGGACGCTGCGCGACGGATTCCGTCCGGCGCCGCAGAACGCCCGGGTCGGCGACGCCGTCCTCGTGAGCGGGCCGCTGGGACGTCACGGCATGGCCGTCATGGCCGTCCGCGAGGGCTTCGCCTTCGAGAGCGAGATCACCAGCGACACCGCCGACCTCGCCCCGCTGGTGGCGGCGCTGCGCGACGAGCTCGGCGCCCGCGTCCACGTGCTCCGGGACGCCACGCGGGGCGGCGTCGCCAGCTCCCTCAACGAGATCGCCGGAGCTGCGCGGGTCGGCGTGGAGCTCGAAGACGCCCGCATGCCGGTCTCCGGCCCGGTGCAGGCCGCCTGCGAGGTGCTGGGGCTGGACCCGCTCTACGTGGCCAACGAAGGCGTGCTCGTCGCGTTCGTCGACCAGGACGTCGCCGAGCGCGCGGCGGGGGTGCTCCGGAGCTTCCCCCAGGGCGCCGGCGCCACCGTGGTGGGACGGGTCGTGCCCGAGCACCCGGGAATGGTGGTGCTCCGGACCGGGCTGGGCGGCACCCGCGTCGTGGACATGCTCCCGGGGGATCAGCTCCCCCGGATCTGCTGACGAAAGACGCTGACGAA
>JASFRY010000099.1:0-10570 GCA_050114675.1 Gemmatimonadota bacterium
CCGCCCCTCATCGATCGATTCCGGCGGTCCGCGCCGGCTGAGGCCGCTGCCTCCCTGCTCCCGCCCTGGAGCGTCAAGCGGCTGCGCATGGGACGCGCGAGGGTGGGGGGCGCCGGCAGCGGCGGTTCCGAAGCCCCGCCTGGACTGCCATCTTAGGGATTCGATCAGAACGGCGGCCTCGATAGGAGGCCCGTTCCCCCGAACCCGGAGACCCCGTGTCGCAGGAGCTCGCTTCCCGCTTCGATCCCAGGGCCATCGAGCCCGACCGGTACCGTGCCTGGCAGGAAGGAGGGCATTTCCACGTGCCGGCCTCCGCGGTGCTCGACGAAGGTCGCGACCCCTACGTCATCGTCATTCCGCCGCCCAACGTCACGGCTGTGCTCCACATGGGCCACGGCCTGAACAACACCATCCAGGACGTGCTCATCCGCTGGCGGCGCATGCAGGGACGCGCCTCGCTCTGGGTGCCGGGGACGGATCATGCCGGCATCGCCACGCAGAACGTGGTGGAGCGGCGCCTGGCCGCAGAGGGGAAGCACCGGGACGACCTGGGGCGCGAGGCCTTCGTGTCGGAGGTCTGGGACTTCGTCGAGGACACCGGCGGCACCATCCTGGACCAGCTCAAGGCCATCGGCGCCAGCTGCGACTGGGAGCGCACGCGCTTCACCCTCGACGACGAGCTGAGCCGCGCGGTGCGCGAGGTCTTCGTTCGACTCTACGAGAAGGGGCTGGTCTACAGGGGCGAGTACATCATCAACTGGTGTCCCCGCTGCCACACCGCCCTCTCCAACGAGGAGGCGGAGCCCACCGAGACCGAGGGGCGCATGTGGGACATCCGCTACCCCCTGGCCGAGGACGCATGGGCGGCGGCGGAGCAGGCGGCGGCGGCCGGGGCTTCGGCCATCGGGCGCTTCGACGAGGGTGGCTGGTACCTCACGGTGTCCACGACACGGCCCGAGACCATGCTGGGCGACACAGGGGTGGCCGTGCATCCCGACGACGAGCGGTACCACGGCCTGGTGGGAGCCACTGCCGCGCTGCCCTTCACCGGGCGCATGATCCCGGTGGTGGCCGATGCCCACGTCGATCCGGAGTTCGGGTCGGGCATGGTGAAGGTCACGCCGGCCCACGACCCCAACGACTTCGAGATCGCGGGACGCACGGGGATCGAGGTCCTCAACGTCATGACCCCCGACGCGCGCATGGGCGACAACGCTCCCGAGGCGTTCCGGGGGATGGAACGGTTCGAGGCCCGCAAGGCGGTGCTGAAGGCCCTGGCCGAGGACGGGCTCCTGGCCGGGGAGCGGCCCCACACCCACGCCGTGCCCCGCTGCTATCGGTGCGACACGGTGGTCGAGCCCCGGTTGTCGCTCCAGTGGTTCGTGAAGATGAAGCCGCTGGCCGAGCCGGCGCTGCAGGCGTCTCGCGACGGCACCATCACCTTCACACCGGAGCGATGGAAGAAGGTCTACGAGCACTGGATGGAGAACATCCGGGACTGGTGCATCTCGCGGCAGCTCTGGTGGGGGCACCGGATCCCGGTGTGGTACTGCGGGTGCGGTGAGGTCATCGCCGCCCGGGAGGATCCCACCGAATGCCCCGCGTGCGGCGGCACGGAGCTGGAGCAGGACCCCGACGTGCTGGACACCTGGTTCAGCTCCTGGCTGTGGCCCTTCTCGGTGTTCGGATGGCCCCGGGACTCGGACGACCTGAAGGCGTTCTATCCGGGCCACACCATGGTCACGGCACCGGAGATCCTCTTCTTCTGGGTGGCCCGCATGATCATGTCGGGCTACGAGTTCATGGGCGAGGCACCCTTCACCGAGGTCTTCCTCCACGGCACGGTGCGCGACGCCAAGGGGCGCAAGATGTCCAAGTCCCTGGGCAACGGCATCGACCCTCTGCACGTGGTGGAGCTGTACGGGGCCGACGCCATGCGCTACACCCTGGTGAGCGCGTGCGCCATCGGCACCGACATCTCCCTGGACCACGAGGACGTAGAGGGCTCCTTCGCGGTGGGGCGGAACTTCGCCAACAAGATCTGGAACGCCGGGCGCTTCGCCCTCATGAGCCTGGGCGACACGCCGGTTAAGCCGCTGACGGAGGTGGCAGACGCGCTGGAGCTGGAGGATCGGTGGATCCTCTCCCGCCTGGAGGCCGCGGTGGCCCAGACCACCGAGGACCTGGACCGCTTCCGCCTTCACGAGGTGGCCGAGGGCCTCTACCACTTCTTCTGGGGGGAGGTGTGTGACTGGTACCTGGAGCTGGTGAAGGATCGGCTGGGCGACGGTGCCTCGGGGGCGGCCCACGAGGCGGCGCGGACGACCCTCGTGACGGTGCTGGACGGCGTGCTGCGGCTCCTCCATCCCATCATGCCCTTCATCACGGCCGAGCTGTGGGCCCGCCTGCCGTGGTCCGGGGACGCCGAACGGCCCGACGATCTCATCGTGGCGCCGTGGCCCGAGGCCGATCCCGGCCGAAGGGACCGGGATGCCGAAACCCGCATGGCGGCCCTCCAGGAGCTCATCGTGGAGGTGCGCCGTCTCCGCAAGGAATACGGTGTGGGCGAAGGGCAGCGCGTCGCCATCCACCTCGTCACCCCGGACGAGGGCTTCGCAGCCATGGTGGCGGGGCAGGGGGGCGCCCTGGAGCGCCTCGCCCGGGTCTCGCAGGTGTCCGCCGACGGGGACCACGGGGGCATCGGGGCCCACGCGGTCCTGAAGAACGGGGCCGAGCTGTTCCTGCCCCTCGAGGGTGTCATCGACCTGGACCGGGAGCGGGAGCGCCTCCGGGCCGAGATCGAGCGAATCCGTGGCCAGCTCGCCGGCACCGAGAAGAAGCTGGCCAACGAGGCTTTCGTCACGCGGGCACCCGAAGAGGTGGTTCAGAAGGAGCGGGACAAGGCCGCGTCGCTGCGGGATCAGGCCTCGAAGCTCGAGGAGAAGCTGGGTGCCCTGGAAGGGAGGGCCTGAAGCGCCGTGACCGCTTTCCGCCGCCTCCGCCTGGGCGCCGTGCTGGGGGCATCCGCCGTCGTGGGCCTCGCGGCGGGATGCGCGCGCCAGTCCGCACCCCCGGGAGGGCCCGAGGACCGCCGGCCCCCGGTGGTGGTGCACACCGAGCCCGACACCTTCGCCGTCGTGGATACGCCGTTCCGGGGGCCCGTGCGCTTCGTCTTCGACGAGCGGATCAGCGAGCGCGTGGCCTCGGGCACGCTGGACGATGCCGTCCTGGTGTCGCCCCACACCGGGACGGTCCGGGTGGAGCACGGCCGCCAGGACATCTCGGTGACCATCGCGGGGGGATTCAAGCCGAACCTGGTCTACCGGGTGACGCTGCTCCCCGTCGTCAGCGACCTGTTCAACAACCAGCTCCGCGCTCCATTCGATCTGGTGTTCTCCACCGGGGCGCCGCTGGTGGCGTCGGCCGTGGCGGGCATCGCCTGGGACCGCACCAACGGACGGGGGATGGACGACCTCACCGTCCAGGCCGTCAGCGCCGACTCCGCGGTGTACGAGAGCCAGACCGACAGCGGGGGGATCTACGTCTTCCGGTACCTTCCTCCGGGACGCTACGCCATCACCGCGTTCCAGGACCAGAACCGGAACGGCGAGCGCGACCGCATGGAGGCGTCGGGCACGCGCTCCCTCCTCCTCAACGGTGCCGACACCGTCACCACGGGGATGAGCATTCCGGTGCTGCAGCAGGATACGACGCCGGCCCGCATCACCGGCGTGCAGCCCCTGGACTCGGTCACGGTGCTCCTGGAGTTCGACGACTACCTCGATCCGAGCCCTTCGAGTCAGCCCGCCGTCTCCATCACCCTCCAGGAGCCGGAGGAAGGGGACACCCTTCCGGCGCCGAGGCCGTCCCGCGTTCCCCGTGTGACCCGGGTCTTCCAGGCGCGGGAGTATACGGCCTGGCGGGAGGAGCTCCAGGATTCCTTCGCCACCCTGGACTCGCTGGAGGCGGCGCAACGCGCCCGGGAGGCCAGGGCACGGAGGGAGCGGGAGGCCGCGGATACGGCGCGGCAGCAGGATACGACCCGGGCGCCCGGCGCCCCGGTGGTGCCCGACTCCTCCGTGGTGGCGCCCGGGGACACGTCCCGGGCCCCGGCACAGGAGGAGGCCCGGCCGCCTGCGCGCAGGCTTCCTCCGCCCCTGCCGGGAGGTGCGGCTCCGGCAGCAGGAGCGCGCCGCGGCGGCGTCTCCCAACCCGGAAGCGGCACGCCCACGACGCCGACCACGCCCGACGGGAGCCCGCTCCCCGATCGGCAGATGGTGGTTCGCCTCGATACGGCGCTGGTCCCGAACATCGGGTACCGGGTCCAGGTCCAGGGGGTGACGAACCTCAACGGCGTGCCCCTGGGCGGCGGTGAGGCGGCCCTGGTGCTGGTGCCGCCACCTCCGGACACCGCGTCGGCCGCGGAGGACTCCACGGCGGTGCCGGACACCGCTGCGGTGGCAGGGGATTCGACGGCGGTCCCCGATACCGCTGCGGTGGCAGGGGATTCGACGGCGGTCCCGGACACCTCGGTGGCGCCGGCAGGGCCGGTCCCGCCAGAGCAAGCGACCCCCCGGGACACGCTCCGGCCGGATACGGTGCCCCCGGACACGGTCCCGCGAGACACGATTCCCCCGGATACGGTGCCCCCGGATACCATCCCTCCGGACACGGCATCCCTCCGGATGCGTTTGCAGCCGGTCCCCAGGTCGGTCGCCGGGAGGCGAGACCCCTCGCGGAGTCTGGCGTTCCTCCACGAGCGGCGCCGGTGACGGACCCGCGCCGGCTGCTCCCGTCCGTGGACGCCCTCCTGGCGTCGGGCCCGTTCCAGGCCCTCCTCGCGGATCATCCAAGGGAGCGGGTCCTGGCGCATCTGCGACGCAGCCTCGACGACGCCCGCCGACGGATCGGCGAGGGAGGGGACGTCGGCGACGTGACCTCGGAGGCCGGATGGGCGGGCGCGGTGGCGGCGGGCCTGGAGGCGGACCGCGTGCCGTCCCTCCGTCCCGTGATCAACGCCACGGGGGTGGTCCTCCACACCAACCTGGGGCGAGCCCCTCTCTCCCGAGCGGCCCGGGACGCCATGGCTGCGGTGGCCCGGGGCTACAGCAACCTGGAATTCGACCTGGAGTCGGGGCGGCGGGGCTCCCGCTACCACCACTGTGCCGGCCTCTTCGCGGAGCTCACGGGCGCCGAGGACGCCCTGGTGGTGAACAACGCGGCCGCGGCCCTGGTGCTGGCCCTGAACACGGTGGCGCTGGGGCGTGGCGTGGCGGTGTCCCGGGGGGAGCTGGTGGAGATCGGGGGCGGCTTCCGCATCCCAGAGATCCTGGCCCGCTCCGGCGCCCGCCTCGTGGAGGTGGGGAGCACCAACCGCACGCGGCCTTCCGACTACGCGGCGGCCCTCGACGAGGGTGACGTCGGGGCGCTGCTCAAGGTCCATCGGTCCAACTTCCGCATGAGCGGCTTCACCGAGGAGGCCACGCTGGAGGAGCTGGCCGACCTGGCGCGCAGCCACGCCGTACCCCTCCTTTTCGACCTGGGCTCGGGGCTGTTCGCCGATCCCGGGGAGGTGGGACTGCCGCCGGAGCCCCGGGCGCTGGAGGCGGTGGCCGCAGGCGCCGATCTGGTCGTGGTGAGCGGCGACAAGCTCCTGGGAGGTCCCCAGGCCGGCATCATCGTCGGGAGGGAGCCCCTGGTGGCGGCGCTCCGCACCAACCCCCTCTGCCGCGCCCTTCGAGTGGACAAGGTGACGCTGGCCGGGCTCGAGGCCACGGCCCGGGCCTACCGGGACACGGACACGGCCCTCCAGGAGATCCCGGTCCTGCGCATGCTCTCCCGCTCCGAGGAGGAGGTGTGGGCGCACGCCGAGGCCCTGGCCCGGCGGATCCGCAGCGAGACGGATCTCGAGGCCGCAGTGGAGGCGGTGCAGGGCGCAGTGGGGGGAGGAACGTACCCGGAGGTGGCTCTCCCGTCGTGGGCCGTCGTACTGGCGGGCCCGCCCGGGGCTGCCGCACTGGCACGGGAGCTTCGCGACGGCGACCCGCCGGTGGTGGGACGCGTGGAGGACGATCGCCTGATCCTCGACCTCCGCACCGTGGATCCGGAAGAGGAGGACACCCTGGTCCGGAGATTGGCCGAGGCCGGGAAGCCCCGCCCGTGACGGTCCGCGCCGGGGGGGCGGTCTTCGTGGATCGCGACGGGACGCTCATGGCGGAGCGGGAATACCTGGCGGACCCCGCCGGGGTGGAGGTGCTCCCCGGAGCGGTGGAGGGCTTGAAGCGCCTGCGGGAGGCGGGCTACGCCCTGGTGGTGGTTACGAACCAGTCGGGGATCGCCCGGGGCCTCTACACGGTGGAGGACTACCGCGCCGTGGCGCAGCGCCTGGACGAGGTGCTCGAGGGCGCCGGCGTCCCCGTGGACGGGACGTACTACTGCCCCCACTACCCTCCGGTGACCGGACCCTGCGCCTGCCGGAAGCCGGGCACCGGGATGTACCGGCAGGCGGCCGAGGAGCTGGGGCTGGACCTGGCGGCGTCGTGGTACGTGGGGGACAAGGTCTCCGACGTGCTCCCGGCGGCGGCGCTCGGCGGGCGGGGCATCCTGGTGCGGACCGGCTACGGGGCGGAGCAGGAGGCCGAGGTGCCGGCCGACGTGGCCGTGGTGGACGATCTGGCGGCGGCGGCTCGCCTCGTCCTGGCTGCCGGAGACGCTCCCCGGCGTTGACCCTCCCGGAGGCCCCGGGTAGCTTTGGGTTTCTCTCGCAGGGGCGCAGGATCCGGAAACCCACGGGGTCTCTTCGGGTACATCAACGTGTCGCCTCCTGCGACGAAATATTGACGCATTCGCGACATCCGGAGGAACGTGAACGAATGCTGACGCTGACACAGACGGCGAGCGACAAGGTCCGGGACTTCATCCAGGAGCACGGGGTGGAGGGTGGCGCGGGCCTGCGCGTCGCGGTCCTGCCCGGAGGCTGCTCGGGCTTTCAGTACGGCCTCAATATCGAAGACGGCCCCGAGACCGATGACGAGATCCTCGAGATGGATGGCCTGAAGGTGTTCGTCGATCCCTTCAGCGCCCAGTACCTCGACGGCGTCGAGATCGACTACGTGACCAGCTTCATGGGCCAGGGCTTCACGTTCCGCAATCCCAACGCCACCGGCGGCTGCGGATGCGGGAGCTCGTTCACGGTTTGATCTCGCCGGCCGGCGTCCTCAAGGACGCGCTTCCTTCGGTTCTCGACTATTCGGCGCTTGCTCCCGAGGAGCTGCGGGCCCGGATCCGTGCCCGGAAGCAGGAGCTCAACGCCGTCATCCTGGGCCACAACTACCAGCGCGTGGAGATCCAGGAGGTCAGCGACTACCTGGGGGACTCGCTGGGCCTGTCCCAGGAGGCCGCGGCCACCGACGCCGACGTCATCGTCTTCTGCGGCGTGCACTTCATGGCCGAGACCGCCAAGGTGCTCTCCCCGGAGAAGACGGTGCTCATGCCCGACCTCCGGGCCGGCTGTCCCATGGCGGACTTCGTGACGGGCACGGCGCTGCGCCGCCTCAAGGCGAACCACCCCGACGCGGCCGTGGTGGCGTACGTCAACTCCACCGCCGAGGTGAAGGCCGAGTCCGACGTGTGCTGCACGTCGTCCAACGCCGTAGCCGTGGTGGAGTCCATTCCCCGGAATCAGCCCATCGTCTTCGTGCCCGACCGGAACCTGGCGCGCTACGTCCAGGAGCGCACCGGGCGGGACAACATCATCGCATGGGACGGCTACTGCTACGTCCACGACGACATGGTGCTCCAGGAGCTCGACCGGGCCAAGGCCCAGCACCCCGACGCCATCGTCGTGGTGCACCCCGAGGCACGCCAGGAGCTGCTGGACGTGGCCGACGTGGTGACGTCCACCTCCGGGATGGTGGATCTGGCCGAGAAGCACGACGCGGTCATCTTCGGCACCGAGCGGGGGCTGGTGGATCGCATGCGCCAACGCTTCCCCGACAAGACCTTCGTCCCCCTCTCCGGGGCCGCCGTGTGCGGCAACATGAAGCTGAACACGCTGGCCAAGCTCGCGTGGTCGCTGGATCACCGGCAGCACGAGGTGACCATGCCGGAGGAGATCCGCGCCGGGGCCGAATCGGCGCTCCGGCGCATGTTGGAGCTGTCGGGAGGGTGGCGGGCGCCCACCGAGGAAGAGAAGGCCCTGGAGCTCGCCGGTATCCGTCCCAGTGGATGCGGGTGCGCGTGAACCCATGAAGCTCCGCACCTTCACCGGGGGCGGCTTCGCGGAGAACGGGTATCTCGTGGTGTGCGGCGAGACGGGCGCTACGGTGGCGGTGGATCCCGGTGCCGCAGCAGACCGGATGGCCGAGGCCGTCGTGTCGGAAGGCCTCGACCTCGAGGCGATCCTCCTGACCCACGCCCATCTCGATCACGTGGAAGGCGTCCACGTCGTCCGGGAGGCGGTTCCCGACGTTCCCATCTGGCTCCACCCTGCGGACCGCCAGCTCTACGACGCCCTGCCGCAGCAGGCGGCGGCCTTCGGGCTTCGGGTACAGGCCCAGCCGGCGCCGGACCACGAGCTTGGGCACGGCCAGCGCATCACCTTCGGTACGTGCGGCTTCGACGTGCGCTTCGCGCCGGGCCACGCCCCGGGCCACGTGATCTTCGTGTCGGAGGAGGCGAACCTGGCCCTCGTGGGTGACGTGGTCTTCCAGCGGGCCATCGGCCGCACCGATCTTCCCGGCGGCGACTTCTACGCGCTCATGAAGTCCATCCGCGAGCAGGTCCTCACCCTTCCCGACGCCATGGTGCTCCATCCGGGCCACGGGCCCGCCACCACCGTCGGGGAGGAGCGCACCGGAAACCCGTTCCTCATCCCCCACTACGGCGGACAGCTGGCATGACCCAGGGGCGCGAGCCCCTGACGGCGGCCGTGTTCGCGTCGGGGGGCGGCACCAACCTCCAGTCGCTGCTGGACCACCAGGCCTCGGATCCACCCTGGCGCGTCGGCCTCGTGGTGACCGACCGCCCGGGTGTGGGCGCCCTGGAGCGGGCGGAGCGGGCAGGGGTGGCGACCCGGACCATCCCCACCAAGGGCCGGGAGCCCGCAGACGTGGCCTCCGAGACCCTGGCCGTCCTCGAGGAGCACGGCGTGCGCGTGATCTTCCTGGCCGGCTACCTCAAGCTGGTGCCGGCACCCGTGGTGGCGGGCTTTCGCCGCCGGATCCTCAACATCCACCCTGCGCTCCTTCCCGCCTTCGGCGGCAAGGGGATGTACGGGATGAACGTCCATCGCGCGGTCCTGGAGTCGGGGGTGCGATTCAGCGGGCCCACGGTGCACTTCGTGGACGAGGAGTACGACCGGGGCACCATCGTGGCCCAGTGGCCCGTGCCCGTCCTCCCCGGCGACACGCCCGAGGCGCTGGCGGCGCGGGTGCTGAAGGTGGAGCACCGCCTCTATCCCCTGGCCGCCGACCACGTGTGCCAGGCCGTTCTGGAGGGGCACGAGCCGGCACCCCTGGCGCTGCCTGGGGAGGCGTTCTCCCTCGTGGAAGACGTGGCGACGTCGACGCTGGCACGGGCCGGCGGGTCATGATCCAACACCTTAAATCAACAAGGTCAAGCATATGAGACGGGCGCTCTTGAGCGTATCCGACAAGACGGGCATCGTGGAGCTGGGCAAGGCCCTCCGGCAGCGCGGCTGGGAGCTGCTTTCGACGGGAGGAACCGCCAGGACGCTGCGGGAGGCCGGGCTGGAGGTCCGAGACGTGGCCGACGTCACCGGCCATCCCGAGATGATGGACGGGCGGGTGAAGACGCTGCATCCCGCGGTCCACGCCGGAATCCTGGCCCGCCGCGACCGGGACGACGACCAGGAGGCCCTGGAGGCCCTGGGCTACGGACCCATCGACCTGGTGGCCGTCAACCTCTACCCGTTCCGGGAGACCATCGCCCGGGGCGGCGTCGGGGTGAAGGAGGCCATGGAGAAGGTGGACATCGGCGGACCCACCATGATCCGCGCCGCCGCCAAGAACCACGAGGGCGTCTGGGTCGTGGTGGACCCGTCGGACTACGACGCCGTCGTGGCGGCGGTGGACGGGGGTGCGGACGAAGGGGACGCGGCCGCGCTCCGCCGGTCCCTGGCCGCCAAGGTCTTCCGGCACATCAGCGGCTACGACGCCGCGGTGGCCCAGTACCTCGAAGACGGCAGGGCTCTACCCGAGGAGCTCCCCCTGGCGCTGTCACGGATCCAGACGCTGCGCTACGGGGAGAATCCGGACCAGAAGGCGGCGTTCTACGGCTTCGGCACGCCTGCCGGCGTGTCGGCGCTGGAGCAGCACCACGGGAAGGAGCTGAGCTACAACAACATCCTGGACCTGGACGGGGCGCTGCTGTGCCTGTCTCCGTTCGCGTTCTCGCCGCGGCCGGCGGTGTGCATCGTGAAGCACACGACGCCCGCCGGTCTGGCCGTGGGCGACACGTTGGCCCAGGCGTACGAGAAGGCGCTGCGATGTGACCCGGTGAGCGCCTTCGGCTCCGTCATCGCCGTCAACCGGCCCGTGGACGCCGAGAC
>JASFRY010000100.1:0-10502 GCA_050114675.1 Gemmatimonadota bacterium
TCCCAACCCGTCCCGCTCCCCTCTCGGTGTCCCGGACGGCTCCGTCCCACCGTGAGTTTCAAACCCTCGGAGACGGCGCACCGCCTCCCGGGCCCACGGCCGGGGGCGCTCGGGGGACGGAACGACGGCCATGTCCCGATGGTTATAGAGGGACCGGCCTCAAAACAAAGGATCCTCGACATGCTCCGAGCCGTGCGCGCCGCCCTTCTCCTCGCCACCGGGCTTCTCCTGGCCGTGGCTCCCTCTTCGGTGCTGGCCCAGCGGATGGGCGGGCCACCTCTGGACGGAGGGGGAGGGTGGTCGCCCATCCAGGTGGGCGTACACGCCGGATACGACTACAACTCCACCGGGTCGCTTCTGGGTGCCCAGGTGCGCATCCCGGTGATCCCGGCGGGCTACCTGGAGCTCGTGCCCAGCACCGACGTCACCTTTCTCACGGGGCTGAAGGAGTACCAGTACAACATGGAGGCCGTGGTGGTGTCGGGCGGCCGGCGCGGCGGCTTCTACGCAGGCGGCGGCGGGGTGTGGAAGAGCTCGATCTACGACGACGGCGGGGGGCGCGAGACCCGCCGGGGATGGACGGCCGTGGTGGGCGTGAAGACCGGCGCCATGGTCGGTCCGGGCATCAACGTCCAGATAGAAACCCGCTGGGTCTTCCTCCGGGGCCCGGTGAAGCCCCGTATGCTCACGTTCGGGGTCAACCTCCCCCTCTGGGGGTGGGGCCGCCGCTAGCTCCGGGCGCCCTGATCCGGACCGTGTGTTGATCGGCGTCGGAGAGGGTGCCTTCGTCGTCGCCTCCGAGGAGGGTGCGCCGTGCGGACACCGGCGGCACGACCACGTCGAAGGAGACGAGCCCCCGGGCACCTTCGGGGGCGGGAGCACCCGCCCTCGAGCCCCAGACGTTGAGGCCCACGTGATGGTGGTAGTCTCCTGCCGCCACGAAGAGCGCGCCCGGATAGTCCCGCGTCACCACGTCGAATCCGAGGCGGTCCACGTAGAACGCCTCGGCGGCGGCCAGGGACGACACGCGCAGGTGGATGTGGCCCATGACCGTTTCCCCGGGAAGCGCCGGCGCCGGTTCCGTCGTGGCCGCAAGGAGCCCGGGGAGATCCAGGGGCTCGGTGGTCATGAAGATCCTCCCCTCCACGGTGCGCCAGACCGAGCGAACCCGGTCGGCGTAGAGCTCGATGCCGTTCCCTTCCGGATCCCTGAGGTAGGCGGCCTCGCTCACGTTGTGGTCGGCGAACCCGTCGAAGGTGGCGCCGTGGCTGCGCACCCGCCGGATCATGCCGGAGAGGGCCAAGCGGTCGGGGAGAAGAAGCGCCATGTGGAACAGCCCCGGCGCGCCCTGGGGCGCTGGAGGGGCTCCCGGAGCCTCGTGGAGGACGACCAGGGGGCGGTCCGACGAAGACCCCAGAGCCGCGGTGGCGCCATCCTCCGCCAGCAGGGTGAACCCCAACGCGTCCCGATAGAAGGCCACCTGACGCTCGAGGTCGGCGACGCGCAGATGCACGCTGCCGATGCGCGTGTCGGGGGGAAGGGAAGGCGTTGCCATGACGGTGGGATTCTGGAGCATTACGACCCGCAGCGCCATCCACGTATCTTCGGAGGTAAGGAGCGCGTCGGTTCTCCGTAGGTTCTCGACGGCGCCCTCCCTCCACCACCTTCTACGGACTCATGGCGCAACGCACTGCATCCCACCTCGCTCTGGCGGCGCTCGGGCTCCTGGCCTGCGGCCGCCCGCTCGCCGCCCAGGCCCCCGGCTACCCCCAGGTCGACACCCGGCAGATCATGGCCGAATACCACGCCGAGGTGCTCACCCAGGTGAACAAGCTCATGGAGCGGTGGGGAAAGTCGTGGGGCGAGGACGACGCCGACGACGTCGCCGACCTCTACTGGGAGAATGCGGTGCTCATCATGCCGGGCGCCCCGCCCCATCGGGGCCGGGACGCCATACGCGCCTACCTGGAGGACGCCCTTCCGCGACAGGAGGGGCAGGTGGAGGCGTTCATGTTGGACTTCGACGCCAGCGGCGGCATGGCGGTGGTGTACGGCAACTACCTGTTCACGGAAAACGGGCAGGCCCGCTCGGGACCGTTGGTGACCGTCTATCTGAGGCGCGGCAGAACCTGGAAGATCCGCTCCCAGGTCTTCACCGAGGGCTCGGAGCGTCGACTCAGCGCCCCGACGGGCTCTCCTCCGGCTTCCGAGTGAGGACCACGAAGTCCCCCAGGCCCCGGAAGTCGTCGTCCCACGCGTCGATGTCGCCGGTGGGCTGCAGCACCACGGTGAGGACCCGGGTTCCGGGGCGGTAGTCCCGGACTCGCTCGGGAATCCCCGTGCCTCGCTCCACGTGGAAAGAGCCCGCGTAGTGGATCACCAGGGCCCCGGGATGCTCTTTCAGCGCATGGGCCACTGCCTCACCCATGGACGCGTCCCACAGCGCCTGCGCCATGAGCGCATTGGACATGTCGTGGATGGGCGGCGCACTCGCTTGCCGGCCGCCGGCCCCGCCCGCGCCGGCGCTGCCGCCCCCGGATGAATCGGGAGCTTCGGACGTGTCGGCGCTCGAGCCCATCCCCTGCATCATCTCGGCCATGAGCGAATCCCACTGGGCCTTGTACGCCTTGGACGGTCCAGGGTAGGGAAGCGGTGGAAGGAAGCTGCGCGCCTCCGACGACAGGGAATCCAGCGACTGCGGTCCGAGGCGGCTGACCCTGTTCACGTAGCGTCGAGGCGCGTTGGCGGCCACGACCGGGATGTGGTGTGCCCGCGCGAACTCCACCATGGGCCGATAGTCCGAGGCATACCGGTCCCAGGGCCGCGTGCTCCGCTCGAACTGGTCCTCGGTGATGAGACCGTGGAGGTACTCATCCAGGATGTACTGCACGTCCCGCTCGAACATCTCCAGGGAGAGGACCACGGGACGGCCCTCACCCTCCGGCGTGAGGTCGCCGACGCGCTCGACGGCCCGGATGAAGAGCTGGGCCTCCACCCCGTGTCCCACCGCGTCGTCGTGGGTCTCCCCCACCAGAACAGCCTCGGCCTCGTCCAGGGCGGCCAGGATGTCGGCGAAGGAGCGGGAGTCGCCCTTCCCGTCGTAGACACGGAAGTCCTCACCCTCCACGACCTGGGGCGCGGGAGGCGGACCGCCGGGGTGCTGGGCCCGGACCTGCGAAGCGAAGACGAAGAGACCGGCGAGGGACAGACAGGTGGTGCGCAGCATGGAATCCGGGGGTGCGAGGGCTGAACGACCCCGGAATCTAGATCCGGGGGGAAGCGCGGTCCATCGCTCCGGTTGGTGGAGGGAGGAGGAGGCCCGTACGTTCCCCCGGCCTTCCCACGAGGGGAAGCTCAGCGCCACTCCACCTGCCCGGGGGATCCATGCACTGGTTCTGGGGAACGCTCACCATCGTGGTCGTGGCCACGGTGCTCTACGACGTGGTGCAGCGGCGTCACGCCATTTTGCGGAACTTCCCCATCATTGGACACTTCCGCTACTGGCTCGAAGCCGTCGGTCCCGAGCTCCGGCAGTACATCGTCACCTCCGACGACGAAGAGCGTCCCTTCTCCAGGGATCGACGTCGCTGGGTCTATGCCTCGGCGAAACGGGAGAACAACTACCTGGGCTTCGGTACCGACAACGAGGTGGAGCTGTCGGCCAACTACCTCATCATCAAGCACCACACCCTGGGCCTCTCCGAGGAGCACCCCCACCGCGAGGGCCATCCCCTCCCCTGCGCCAAGGTGCTGGGGCGACACCGGGCCCGCCCCCGGGCCTTCCGGCCCGCCTCGGTGGTCAACATCAGCGCCATGAGCTTCGGATCGCTCTCTTCCAACGCCATCGAGGCGTTGAACCGGGGTGCCCGCATCTGCGGGTGTCTGCACAACACCGGGGAGGGGGGCATCTCGCCCTACCACCTGAATGGGGGCGAGCTCGTCTGGCAGCTGGGGACGGGCTACTTCGGTGCCCGCGCCTCCGACGGTGGGTTCGATCGGGCGCTCTTCGCCGAGAAGGTGCACGCCCACCCCGTCCGCGCCGTGGAGATCAAGCTGTCCCAGGGTGCCAAGCCAGGACTCGGAGGTGTCCTCCCGGCGGTGAAGGTCACCGAGGAGATCGCCCGGATTCGCGGCGTCCCCCGGGGGCAGGCCGTCCTCAGCCCGCCCGGGCACCGGGCGTTCAGGGACGTGGACGAGATGCTGGACTTCGTGGAGGACCTGGCCCACGTGTCCGGCCTCCCCGTGGGGATCAAGTCGGCCGTCGGAGGCCTGGCGTTCTGGGAGGAGCTGGCCGAGCGCATGGCGTCCGAGGATCGGGGGGTGGACTTCATCACCATCGACGGCGGAGAGGGCGGCACGGGCGCCGCGCCCTTCGCCTTCGCCGACCACGTCTCCCTGCCCCTCAAGGTGGGCTTCAGCCGGGTCTACCGGATCTTCGCCGAGCGGGGCATGCACCAGAAGGTGGTGTGGATCGCGTCGGGGAAGCTGGGATTCCCCGAGACCGGCCTCCTGGCGTTCTGCCTGGGCGCCGACCTGGTGAACGTCGCCCGGGAGGCCATGCTCTCCATCGGCTGCATCCAGGCGCAGCGCTGCCACACCGACCACTGCCCCACCGGCGTCGCGACCCAGAATCGGTGGCTCGTACGCGGCCTGGTGCCCACCGACAAGGCGGCCCGCCTGGCCAACTACGTCATGACGCTGCGCAAAGAGCTCCTCCGTCTCAGCCGCGCCTGCGGCGTGGAGCACCCGGGCCTCCTCTCCGCAGATCACATGGAGATCCTGGACGGCTCGTTCGGGAGCCGCCCCCTGCGGGAGGTGTTCGGCTACGAGCGGGGATGGGAGTACCCGGCGACGGAGGACATGGAGGAGGTCCTCCGCGTCATGGCCTGAACTCCTACTCCTGGTCCTGCCAGATCCTCCTCAGGTACCGCTCGGGAGCCTGCAGGAAGGACTTCACCAGCTGGACGGACTCGAGCTCCTCGAAGGCGACCGGGCGCACCGGAGCCTCGTCGAAGGAGAGGATGGCGGCGCCGGGGATCGCCATGAGGATGGGGGCGTGGGTCGCGACGACGAGCTGGGAGCCCCCGTCCACGGCGTCCTTGACCATGGCCAGAAACGCCAGCTGGCTCTGGGGCGACAGGGCGGCCTCGGGCTCGTCGAGAAGGTAGAGCCCGCCGGGCACCAGGCGGGAGCCGAAGAGGCGCAGGAACGCCTCGCCGTGGGAACGGGCATCCGGGTCGGCACCGTAGCGTCGCCGGAGCCCGGCGATCGAGGCCGCGTGAGGCCCCTTCGCCAACGTGCGCCCGTACTCCGAGTGCGCCGCCATCTCCCGGTCGATCCGAGTCATCTCCTCCGCGTGCTCGCCGAGCATGCGCGCAACCTCCTTCTGGAACCCGAAGAAGTCCTCGGCGCGCAGGAAGAAGCCCCGGTGCGTCCGCCCTCGCCACACCAGCTCGAGGCGTCGCGCCAGCCCTCTCTGGGCTCCGAGGCCAGGATCGTCGGTGAGGCGCGCCGCGCCGACGGCCGGAAGACCGCAGGCGATGGCCAGGGCCTCCAGGAAGGTGGACTTCCCCGACCCGTTCTCGCCCACCAGGAGCGTCACCGGGCTCGTGAGCTCCAGGGACGTGAGCGTGGCGATGGCGGGCACCGAGTAGGGAAAGCCCCCGGAGGCGTCGTCCTCCGGGGGTCGATACCGCACGCTCGAGAGCTGCGGGGTCAGGGCCGTCCCGTCCACCGGTTGTTCTCCCGGTCGATGTCGGGGAAGCGCTGTTCCGGATCCAGCACGACGGAGGTGACGCGGCCCTCGATCTTCACCGGGATCTCGACACGCCCGTCCCGCCACATGTCGGCGTCCACCATGGCGCGGGACCGCGCTCCGGTGTCGGAGGTCACCTCCACGATCACCGGCATGCGGATCCGGCCCCGGTCCTCCACCACCACCGTGGCCGAGCCCGTCCCCTGTCGCACCGCCGCCACGGCCTGGTCGAGCACCCGGGTCGTGTACATCCAGGAGTAGAAGTAGTCGTCCAGGTCCTTCCCGCTCACGTCCTCGAAGGTGTGGAAGAGGTCGAGGGGGTTGGGATGCTTGTACGCCCACCTGCGGGTGTAGGTGCGCATGGCCTCGTCGAACACCCGGGGTCCGAGGATGGTGCGGAGCGCCCGGAAGACCGACGCCGGCTTCCCGTACGAAGCCGTGCCCCGGTTGCCGTAGGGTCCGTAGAGGTCGGCGGGGCGCATGGATTCGGTCTCGTGGTCCGAACCGGCGATACGGAGATAGCCGTTCATGGTGTTGAGGCCCGCGTTCACCTCGGGGAAGAGCTTGGGGGTCGCCAGGTCCTCGACCCACGAGGCCAGCCCCTCGTCCATCCACGCGAACAGGCGCTCGTTGGAGCCCACCACCATGGGCCACCACATGTGTCCCAGCTCGTGGGCGATGACCCCGTAGAGGGAGATGGGCGTGCGTCCTCCCCCGATGATGGTGATCATGGGATACTCCATCCCGCCCCCGATGACGCCCTCGTTCACCGTCATGTGGGGATAGGGATAGGGGAACCACTCCGAGTGGCTCTCGATGGCGTGGCGCGCGAACTCGGCGGAGCGGTCCCAGTTGGGGCGGTCGGGCCGATAGAGCGTGTAGATGGCGGAGGAACGCGTGGAGCCGTCGTCGTCCGGGTACTCCGCCACCGTGCCGTCCCACACGTACTGGTCGGAGGCGCCCCAGGCGAAGTCGCGCACGTTCTCGGCCACGAAGTGCCAGGTGAGGGTGCCGTCGGGCCCACCGGCGGCGGTGGCGCGCCCCGCGTCGAGATCGGCCCGGCTGACGATGTGCGTCACCCGGTCGTGGGACACGCCCCGCATGCGCTCCACCGCCTCGGGCCGAAGCACCTCTTCGGCGTTCCGGAGCACGCCCGATGCGCTCACGAGCCAACCCGCAGGGGCCGTGATCTCCACGTCGAAATCCCCGTACTCCAGGTAGAACTCACCGTCGCCCAGGTAGGGATCGCGGGCCCAACCGTCCACGTCGTCGTACACGGCGATCTGTGGATACCACTGGGCGATGTAGAAGACGTGGGTCCCCTCCCGACCCATGCGGAACGTCCCCTCGGGAACGATGAAGCTCCAGTCGGCGGCGAAGCTCGCGCTGTCCCCGGCCGGGAGGGGACGGGTGAGGGGGACCCGCACCGCCGTGGACAGCGACGTCCCGCCGCGCTTGCTCAGGACCACCTCCCGGCCCTGGACCACGAGCCGGTCCAGGGTGAACCCGCCCGTGACGGGCGCCGTGCGGTCCCGGGGGTTCCCCGGCGCGAATACGTTCTGGCCCAGGTTCAGCCAGATCTCCCGGAGCGTGTCCGGAGCGTTGTTGTGGTAGGTGATGGTCTCGGAGCCCGTCACCTTCATGGACTCGGGCTCGAGGCGGGTCTTGATGCGGTAGTCCACCCGCTGCTGCCAGTAGCGATCGCCGGGCGCACCCGAGGGGGAGCGTGTGCCCGAGGCCAGAGCCCGTTCATAGGCGTGGGGCACGGGAAGCGTGTCGGCAGGAAGAGGGGTGGCCAGGATCGTGGCCAGCAGAAGTGCAACCATGGTTCGTCCGGATCTCGATGGGTGACCTGGGCAGGTTCACGTCGCGGCCACGCACATTGACCCGGAGGGTCCGGACAGGCAAGGAGCGGTGGGTGGCTGGCCGCCCAGGAGGACGGCCAGCCACAGCAGCGCCAGGACCTCAGCCACCCCTCGTCCCCTCACCCGCGGAGAGTCCGCCTCCCGGTGCCGTCTTCACCGCTCATCCATCCCGAGGGAGCTACAGCTCCTCCAGCTCCTTGCGGGTACGGTCCAGGATCTCGCGGATCTTCTCGGTCTCCTCGAGGTCGGCGCGGGCGGCGGCCTTGAACGCCGCCTTGGTCAGGCGGCCCCAGGAGCTCCAGATCTCCGCCGATTCGGGGCCCATGTGCACCCCCCACTCCTTCCACCCGCCGGCCCGCTTCCAGATGCGCTCCACCGCCTCCTCGTTCAGGCGGAGCTCGTCGCGGCCGGCGTCGGTGAGATGGTACACCTTCTTGCCCTCGTCCTCCTGCACCCGCACGAGCTCCTCGTCCTCGAGCTGCTGCAGCACGGGATAGACCGTGCCGGCGCTGGCGTGGTACATGCCGCCGGATCGTTCCTCCAGGCGCTTCATGAGCTCGTACCCGTGGGCCGGGCCGTCGTCCAGGAGCGAGAGGAGCGCCAGGCGCACCTCGCCCTGGCGGAAGAAGGAGCGTCTCGGCCCGCGCCGTCCCTTTCCCCGGCCCCGGGGTCCGAAGCCCACGTCCCAATCGAAGATCCAGTCGAAGTCCATGCAGCGTCCCCAGCCTCCGCGTCGTGTGTGTC
The DNA here is from genome assembly GCA_050114675.1 of Gemmatimonadota bacterium. GTDB lineage: Bacteria > Gemmatimonadota > Gemmatimonadetes > Longimicrobiales > Gaopeijiaceae > SZUA-318. The sequence goes on from JASFRY010000100.1 coordinate 8,365, forward strand.
CCCTCATCCCCTCATCTCCATTCTGCTGTTGTGCGATGCCTAGGACAATACATCGTAAAGTGTATCGTACGATATATCCTACCACGTACCCGCGCAAGGCGCTCACGACCATGGCTTGCCGCCCAGCGCCGACCGGACAACCGTGCGCCTCGGTCGCGGACCCCTCCGCCCTGCCCCCTCGATCCGTGCCGCCCCGCCCATGGCCGACGTCATCTCCCGCCTCAACGCAGCCCTCTCCGGCCGCGACGTCGTCGAGAGCGAGATCGGCGCCGGCGGCATGGCCACCGTGTACCTCACTCCCGCCGGCTGAGCTCCTCCAGCTCCTCCAGCGTCCGGGGCCAGTCGTCCCCCAGAAGCCGTGAGAGCCCCCGATCCGCCAGCACCTTTCCTCCGGTCTGACAGGTGGCGCAGTAGTTGGTCTCCCGGTCCGCGTAGCGGATCCGCTGAATGGGCGAGCCACACACGGGGCACGGCTCGCCGAACTTGCCGTGGGCCGCCATGGCGGGGTGGAAGGCCGTGATCTTCTCGGGAAAGCCGTCGCCCACCTCATCCCGGAGCCGTGCGGTCCACTCCTCCAGGGAGCGACGCGTCACCGCATAGAGCCGTGCGAGCTCGTCGGAGGTCAGGTTGCCCGTGCGCTGAAGCGGAGACAGTCCGGCGAAGAGGAGGATCTCGTCGGAGTGGGCGTTGCCGATGCCGCTGAGGATGCGTGGATCGGTAAGAGCCCGCTTGAGGGTGCGGTTCTCCCGGGTCACCGCCGCCGCGAACGCCTCCAGCGACGCCTCCAGCACCTCGAGCCCGCCCGGATCGAGCTCGGCCAAGCCAGCCTCGCCCCGCACCACGTGGAGCGACGCCCGCTTGTGCGTGGCCCGCTCGGTAAGGAGGAGGCTTCCGTGTGGAAAGTCGAAGGCGGCGTGGGCACCCTTCCGCGGCACGGCGGCGCCGCGCTTCTTCCAGTGGAACCGCCCGCTGATCATGAGATGGAAGACCAGGAAGAGGTCGTCCTCCATGCACCACACCACCCGCTTGCCGAGCCGCCTCGCGCCGGTGACCCCCAGGCCCTCGGTCGCGGACAGGGGAGGGTCCCAGGTACGCAGGAGCGAGGGAGACCGCACTCGGGCCTTTTCCAGGACCTCGCCCACGACGGTGCGCTCCAGCGCTTCGACGTAGGCGGTGACCTCGGGGAGCTCGGGCATGGACCGATGCTACGGCGCGGGCGGCGCGGCGGCGAGCGGAGGGGACTTGCGAGGCGGCGCGCTGTGAAGAAGCTTCCTGAACATACCACCAGCCAGGAGGCCCGCGTGGATGCTCAGTGCAACGGGTGCGGAGGACGGGTGATGCCCTATCATCAGTACATCGTCCACTTCCGTCCCACCGCGACATGCACCGTGTGCGGACGCCGCGTGCGGCTCCGCGGCTACACGACGCTCGTGGCGAGCTGGGCCACGTTCACGGTGGTGGTATTCCTCCTCGTGCGCACGAGCGACTCCGTAGGCCTCTGGATCGCCGTGGGCGCGGCCGTTCTCCTCCTCGCCTTCCTGGGAGACTTCTGGACCTTCAAGAACCTGAGCTGGGACCCCCTTCCGGCGGCGGACGATCCTCTCGTCCAGACTCAGCCGAGCGGAACCGCGTCCCGCGTCACCAGGTCCCAGTAGCTGGTGAATCCCCCGGCCCGGAGCGTGGCCACCGGCTGGAGGGTCTGGGTGGCCCAGTAGCCGGGGACGGCCGAAGGGTGTGCCCGGCCCAAGTTGGGGAAATAGCTCCGGATGACCACGGCCTCCGGCGCCGCAGGCAGGGACGCGAGGTTCTGCACCCACGCCGGGAAGGTCCCGTCCTGCCACAAGTAGAACTCCACGTTGGACGTGTAGAACGCCGAGAGCTCCACGCCCATCTCCCGCATGACGGCGCCCAGCTCCCTCACGGCGTGGCGCCCGGCCAGGTCCCCCACCACGGGAATCACCCGCCCCGCCATCTCCAGGTGACGCACGAAGGCATAGTCCTCCGGGCTGGCGAGGTAGGAGGACGGCTCCCCGTTCCTGTCGGTCTCCAGGATGAGCTGCCGATAGGTGGGGTAATAGGGACGGGGCGCCCGGCCGTAGCTGTGGAATCGCAGGTCGGGGCCTGCGTCCACGAAGGCC
>JASFRY010000101.1:0-10499 GCA_050114675.1 Gemmatimonadota bacterium
GGCGACCCCCGCGACCGACCGCGGGTCAGGACCGGGCGGCCTGCGTTCGTCCTTCGACGACCAGCGCGATGACCCGTCCCGGGCCGTGCACGCCCTTCACGAGGATCTGCCCGATGTCGGCGGACTTGCTGGGCCCCGAATGGAGCCCCACCGCCGAGGGCAGGTCCTCGTGGAGCATCTGAAGGGCTTGGACCAGGGTGGTGTGGACGTCGTCGGCCCGCAGCAGAACCACGTGGGTGGGCGGAAGCAGCTGGGTACGGCGTCCGTCCCGGGCGTCCAGCAGGAGCGAGCCCGTCTCGCCCACGGCCCCGCGCGCCATGGACACGCCCAACGCCGCCTCCTCGGCGGCGGCCGGGACGCCTGCAGGGCGGAGCTCGGCCGGCACGGTCTCACCCACGGAGACGCCGTCGCAGTCCACCGCCAACGCATCCAGCCAACGCCGGGCTGCGGTCTCGTCGGCGACGCGGACCACCTCTCCCCCGGACCGGGTGAAGACCGCCTCGAAGGCTTCCATCGCTGAGCCCGGCGCCGGGGCGACCTCCGCCGGACGCCAGCCCTGGAAGGCCCCGGGGTGCCCGGCGCGCTCCCGGTGCTGCAGCGCCTCCCGTATCCGGCCCAGGATGCGGTCGCGGGCGCTCATTCCACACCCTTCCGCCACAGGGCGTGGAAGGGGCGGCGACTCGGGTCCGGGGCGGCGCGCTCGCCGGCCCATCCTCCCAGGACGGGAAGGGCCCGTCCGCCCTTTTCCCAGGGAATCCACCGCAGGAGCGCCCCGGCGGACCGGAAAGCCGCCGGGTGGTTCGCCGCGGACGCGTAGGCCCGCATACCCATGCGCTCGACGGCGGGCGTCAACCCCTCCTCCACGGCACGTCGGCGCCAGTAGAGCAGGATCTCCGTGATGGGGATGCGCACGGGGCACACGTCGACACACGCGCCGCACAGGCTCGACGCGAAGGGGAGGGGCATGGCCTCCTCCAGCCCGAGGAGCCCGGGCGCCAGGATGGCGCCGATGGGGCCGGAATAGGTATAGCCGTAGGCGTGGCCGCCGGTCTGTCGGTACACGGGACAGGTGTTCAGGCAGGCCCCGCAGCGGACGCACCGGAGGGCCTCCCACGCTCCGTCGTCGGCCAGAATCCGGGTGCGTCCGTTGTCTACCAGCACCACGTGGACCACCTCGGGTCCGTCCGGCTCGTCCGGGCGACGCGGCCCCTGGATGAGGGACACGTAGTTCCCCACCGGCTGGCCGGTGGCGTTGCGTGCCGTGAGCTGGAGGAGCGCCGACAGGTCGTCCAGGCGCGCCACGACCTTCTCGATTCCCACGAACGCCACATGGACCCTGGGTGCCGAGGTGCTGAGGCGGATGTTGCCCTCGTTCTCGATGAGGGCCAGGGTGCCGGTCTCCGCAGCGAGGAAGTTGGCGCCCGAGATGCCGAGATCCGCCGCCAGGAACTCCTGGCGGAGGGCGGCACGGGCGGCGGCGGCCAGCGCTTCCGGCGAGGCGTCGGACTCGGTGCCCAGCTCGCGGCGGAAGAGGGCGCGGCAGTCGTCCACGCTGAGATGGATCGCCGGCCCCACGATGTGGCTGGGCGGCTCGCCCAGGAGCTGGATGATGTACTCTCCCAGATCGGTCTCGCGCACATGGACGCCCCGGGCCTCCAGCGAGGCGTTCACGCCCAGCTCCTCGGTGAGCATGCTCTTGGCCTTCACCGCCCGCTTCACGCCATGCGCTTCCACGATTCTGTCGAGCACCGCCAGGGCTTCCTCCGCGGTCTCGGCCCAGTGCACCTGAACGCCGTTGGCCGTGAGGCGGGTCTCCGCCTCCTCCAGGTAGCGGTCCAGATGGGTGAGGGCGTGCTGCTTGGCGTCACGGCACCAGTCACGCCAGAGGTCGGGCTCGATCTCCTGCCATGCCTGGGCACGGTGGGCGTCGAAGGTCCCGGTGGCGGCCGTGATCGCCGCCCGCACGCCGGGGTGGTTCCGGATGGTGTCGGCGGCGCGCCGCTCGTAGTCCGTCGGGCGGGAGGCACTCACGACAGGGCCTCCACGAGTACCGACGCCAGATGACGCGTGCTGAGGGGGACGCCTCTTCGCTTGGCTCGCCCGGCGAGCTGCATGAGGCAGCCGCCGTCGGCGGAGGTCAGGACATCCACCTCGGGAAGCGTGTCCAGCTTGCGGTCGGCCATCCCCGCCGAGACCTGAGGGAGCTTCACGCTGAAGAGGCCGCCGAATCCGCAGCACTCCCGGTCCGCCGCCCAGGGGACCACCCGGGCGCCCGCGTCTTCCAGCAGCGCCACGGGCTCGTCGTGGACACCCAGCTCGCGAAGCGCGTGGCAGCCGTGGTGGTAGGCCACCGTCCGTCCCTCCAGGCCGCGGCCCAACGACGTCACGCCCAGGACCCGCACCACGAACTGGGAGAGCTCCCAGGTGCGGGACGCCAGCTCCTCGGCACGCCGGGCGTCTGCGCCCTCGAGGATCACGGGGAAGTAGGAGCGCATCATGCCCGCGCAGCTCCCGGACGGGAGCACCACGTGCTCGGCGTCGGCGAAGACGTCCAGCGTATGCCGTGCCATGCGCCGGGCCTCCGCCAGGTAGCCGGCATTGAAGGCGGGCTGCCCGCAGCAGGTCTGACCCCGAGGCACCTCCACGTCCACGCCCAGGCGACGCAAGAGGCGCACGGCGTCGGCGCATGCGTCGGCGAAGAGCCGATCACCGAGGCAGGTGGCGAAGAGGGCGACGCGAGGCGGCACGCGCGCTCCGGCAATTGAGAGGAGGTCGACATTCGACGCAGGAGGGCTCCGGACGCGGAAGTTGAGCGACGGGCGCCGACGGGAGCAAGGGGTCGGCCTTCGGGCGGCGCTCCGTCTCGCCTGGCGCGCCCCGGTGCGTTACCGTTGCGCCGTCCTTCCGCGTCGACTGGAACGTCTCCCGGTGGAGCCGCCGTGTCCCCAGCTGCCAGAATCGCGGCGGTGGTTCCCGCCTTCAACGAGGCGGCGACCATCGCCGACGTGATCCGCGAGATCCACAGTGAGCTGCCCGACGCCCAGGTGGTGGTGGTGGACAACAACTCCACCGACGCCACCGCCCACGAGGCCTCCGCTGCGCTGGCCGACCTGGGATGCGAGGGCATGGTCATCCGCGAGCCCCGCCAGGGGAAGGGCATCGCCGTCCGGACGGCCCTCCGGCAGGTCGCCGCCGACCTCTACGTGCTCGTGGATGGCGACTCCACGTATCCCATCCCGGCGGTCCACGAGCTGATCCGCGCGGTCGAGCACGAGGGGGCGGACATGGCGGTGGGAGACCGCCACTCGGGGGGCGCCTACGCCCGACACAACCCCCGCCCCTTCCACCGGTTCGGCAACGCCCTCGTGACCCGGCTCATCAACCTCCTGTACCGGAGCGACGTGCGGGACGTCATGAGCGGCTTCCGCGTGTTCAACCGCAGCGTGGCGCTGTCGGTCCCGCTGCTCCACGACGGCTTCGAGATCGAGACGGAGATGACCGTCTACTGCCTGGACCGTCGGCTCCGCATCGTCGAGCTGCCCATCGCCTACCGGGACAGACCGGAGGGGAGCAGCTCCAAGCTACGGACCACCCGGGACGGGGCTCGCATCCTGCGCCTCATCGTCCTCCTGTTCAAGGACTACCGTCCGCTGGCCTTCTTCGGGCTCATCGGTGCCGCTGCCACCCTGCTGGGGATCGCCGCCGGCATCCCGCCCATCCTGGACTATCTCCGCTACCAGTACGTGTACCGCGTTCCCCTGGCGGTGTTGGCTGTTGGGCTCGTGCTCACGGGCCTGGTCGCGGTGACCACGGGGCTCATCCTGGACACGGTGGTCAACCTGGACCGGCAGGACTTCGAGCGGCAGATCCGCTCCCTGGTCCCGTAGCGACCGTTCCGGCGGCTCCTGCCGTCAGCTCCCGCCCTCGGGCTCCCTCGCGTCGCCGGGGCCGCCGTCCTCGGAGATCGCGCTCGGATGGAGCACCTCGAAGACCGCTTCCCGGGGCGTCTCCAGGACCAGCCGGTAGCGGCGGTCGTTGAGGAGATACAGCGACAGGCGCGGATTGCGCCGGGGTTGGACCAGGACGTAGCGGGCTCCGAAGTCCCTCCTCAGCACGTCCCAGGTGTCCCGCAGTCCCTCGTCGGAGCACACGGGGTCGGGGCAGGTGGCCTCGGCGCGCTCGTCGGTGGACAGATGGTGGAACTCCCAGTACAGCGCCGGGCTCCGTGCGTACTGGAAGATGGGATCCATGCCGCCTACGTAGTGGTTCACCCGGTCCCGGGCGAAGAGGGGGCCGAACGTGTCCCAATGGGTGTTGAAGACCAGGTCCCCCGGTCGGGAGTTGGCGGCGAGCCAGGTGGCAGCCTCCTGGAGCGTGTCGGGGGGCTCGGCCACGTACCGGTCGTTGAGGGCGTTGCGCCAGAGAGAGAAGGCGAAGAGGAGGGGAAGGGAGAAGAGGAGGACCCGGGAGATGCCCTCCCGGCGGCGTGGGGGGGTGAGGTGGGTGACCACGAACGCCAGGGACACCGTGGCGAAGGCGGCCCAATGCACCAGGGACCGCCGGGCCACGAAGAGGGTGAGGCCCAGGAAGCCCACGGCGAGCACCACGGCAGCCCACAGATGCGGGCGCTCGCGCCGGGGCGTCTCCTCGAGCCGATGCCGGGCTCGGGCCGCCGTCCAGGCCAGCCAACCCAGGCCCATGCACCAGGGCACCAGGAGGGGCCACGACATCCGCCACAGCGTGGGGAGGTCCAGGGGGGCCAGGTCCACCGCGAAGGTGAGGGGCGTGCCCCCGGTCTTCTCGAAGAGGAGCTTGGCGATCTGGATCCACGCCAGGCGGGCGGCGCCCAGGGGATTGGGACGCAGCAGCCAGCCCAGGAGGGTACCCCCGGCCACAAGGACCGCGAGTCCCGGGATGGTGCGCCAGCCGCGGGGGGCGTCAGGGCCCGACACCGTGGCCGCACCGCTTCGCGCCACGACACGGTCGGCGGCCACGGCCAGCGCCCACACCACCCCGATGCCCGGCCCCAGCCAGAACATGCTCAGGTGGACCCAGGTGAGGGCCGCCGACAACGCCAGCGTCAGCACCGGCTGGCGCCGCGCCAGCGCCGACAGGAGGAGGAGCGCCAGGGGAACGGACAGCACCTCGGGCCGCACCGCCACGTAGCGGTAGAGCACGTTGGGAACGGCGAGGAAGAAGACGAGGGGCCACAGAGGGGCGCTGAGCAACCGGTGGCGGAAGGAGAGCCAGGCCACCAGACCCAGTCCCGCCAGCGTCAGGACCGCGGCGGCCACCCGGATCCCGGCGGCGGGGTCCCGGAACGGAGCGAAGGGGACCAACAGGACGTGGAAGCCCCACCAGAGGTCGGCGTTCTGGTCGGCGATGGCCGAGAAGGCCGTCCAGGGGAAGGAAGAGTCCAGGAGCGACGTGCTGGCATACACCTGGGCATGGGCCACGTGGTAGAACGAGTCCGGGTCGGCGATGCGGGGGTAGAGGAGCCAGTGGAACGCCAGGGTCACGCCCAGGACCAGCAGCCCGGCGAGGACACCCTCTCGGACGCGCCCGATCACCCTTCTAGGCCGCCTTCGCGCGTATCCGCTTCAGGTCCTTGAACCGGATGAGCCGCTCTGCGTCCTCGTCCCACAGAGTGAGGCTCACCAGGCGCCACGTGTCTTTGAGCGTCACCTTCGTCACCACGTGGAACTCGGGATTCTCGTCGTGGACCTGCTGGAGCTTGTAGTTGGGAATGCGCGCGCTCATGTGGTGCACGTGGTGGACGCCGATGTTGGCGGTGATCCACTGGAGGAGCGCCGGCAGCTTCAGGTACGAGCTGCCGTAGAGCGACGCGTCGTAGTAGTCCCACTGTTCGTGCCAGTGCCAGTACGTATGCTCGAACTGATGTTGTACGTAGAAGAGCCACACTCCCAGGGAGCAGGCCAGAAGCGTCACCGGCACCTGCACCAGGAGGAAGCGCTGGAGTCCGATGGTCCAGGCCATGAGGGCCACGATGAGGGCGATGCCCAGGTTGGTGAGCCATACGCTCCGCCACGCCTGGGTCCAGTCCCGGGGGATGTCCCACGGATAGCGGTGCTTCACCAGGAAGTGGAAGGCGGGCCCCACGGTGAAGAGGATCACGGGGTTCCGATAGACGCGATAGCCCAGGCGCTTGAGCCACGGCCACGACCGATACTCACGCACCGTGAACGTGTCGATGTCCCCGAAGCCCCGGAAGTCCAGATCGCCGGAATGGGCGTGATGATACGCGTGGGTCTTGCGCCAGTACTCGTAGGGCGTGAGGAGCAGCACGCCGATGCAGAAGCCCACCACGTCGCGGGCTCTCCGGGAGGTGAAGAACGACCCGTGGCCGCAGTCGTGCTGGATCATGAACAGGCGCATCATGAAGCCCGCGGTGGGCAGGGCCAGGAGGAGGGTCAGCCAATAGCCCACCTCCAGGCTCCGCAGCATGGCGTACCACAGCACGGCGAAGGGGATGGCCGACGTGAGGAGCTGGACCACGCTCCGGCGCGTGTCGGCGCCCCAGTAGGGGCGGAGGATGGTGTTCCACTGCTGAACCCGTGCCCGGTCGGGCTTGGCGTGTTCGGTCATGGGGCGGCTCGAAGCGGTAGGGCCACGCGGCCCGGGTTCAGGATCCGGGGTGGTAGCGCCGCACCGCGGTGCGGGCGATGTCTTCGTCGGTGAAGGCCACGGTCTTCATGCGACCCTGGGCAAACATAGCGGCCTGGTCGTCGAAATGCGGGGAATCGGGAAGGTCGCTCTCCCCGTACGCCAGCACGGAGTAGGCACGGGGGACGTCGTCGAACTCCACGGTGAGCACCCATCCGTCTCCGCGGTTGGCGGCCAGGCGTCCGTCGGGGAGTTGCTCGAAGGAGAGGGCGCGGAAGCATCCCAGGGTGGGCGGGCAGCCCGAGACCGGCTCGTCCACGTCGCCCCGCACGACACGATGGATCCGGCCCCACGGCACATCCAGGGAGAGGCCCCGGTCGCGCAGGTGTCCGGCGGCCCACGTCAGCGCCGCCACCGCCTCGTCGGGCGACCCGATGCCCCGCGGCGTCGCCATGGGGCGCCGTGGCGTCCAGGGCTCGGCGAAGAAGCGGGCCGTATCGATGGTGGCCTCGTAGCGGTCGGCCCAGACCTGGAAGAGGACGCCACCGCGGCTGTCGGCGGCGGCGGTCCGGTCCCACGCATCCAGGACGTCCAGGGCCCGCCTCAGGTCGCCGTCCGGATGGGAGGCGCGGCCGACGCGCACCAGGTCGTCGACGACCCGCTCCGCCACGAGCATGCGGGGTGAATGCTTGAGCCGCACCACGTCCTCCAGGCTCACCGTGCCTGCGCTGGACACCAGGTCGATGCCCAGCTGGCTCCGGGGCCGGAGCCGCCGGGGCGGCAGGTTGGCCGGCATGGTATCCCGGTCCATGGGGACGTTGAGGTTGGTGTAGTCCGGCGTGTCGTTGGACTGCTGGACGTATCCGCCGGGCGGGTTCACGTAGAGGGGGAGATCGTCGAAGGGGACGAGCCGGCTCCAGATCCGGTCACGGGTGCGCACGACGGCGGCGGTGTCCCCCGTGACCGGGTGGGGCAGGAGGGGAAGCCGCGCGTTGTACAGGTGCGCGATGTTCCCGTCGGCGTCGGCGTAGGTGAAGTTGGACGAAGGGTGCGCGCGCATACGCATCACGTCGAGCCACTCGTCGAAGGTGCCGGCCTCCATCATTCGCAGGAACTGCTCGCCCCTGCGGTACAGCCCGTCCCGGGGATCCTTGAGAATGTAGATGCGGTCGTTCTCCCGATGGATCACCGGGCCGTACGGGGTCCAGAAGGTGGCGCGGGTCTCGGTCCCCAGGGTCCCGTCGGCCTTGCGGTACTCCACCGTGGTCCGGCGCTCCTGGAGCGCATGGGCCTCCCCGTCGAGGATGAAGCAGCCGGGGTCGTCGGGATCTGCCTCCAGGGCGTAGACCTGGCTGTAGGTGGGGTAGTTGTTCGTGGTGGCCCACCCGAGGTGGCGGTTGAAGCCGCCGATGATGCCGAAGGCGCCCCCGATGCGGAAATCCCCGTAGAAGTCCAGGACGCCGGGGACGCGCACGTGGGCCTCGTAGTACCCGGCGCTCCACGAGAGATGGGGGTTGCGGAGGAGGATGGGGTGGCCCGAGTCGGTGCGGCTGCCGCTGAACGCCCAGGCATTGGATCCGTCCAGCGCGAAGGCCTCGGCGGCGGCCCGGGCATCTTCCGCCCGGGGCGACGGCGAGGAATCCCACCCCGCGGCCGGCGCGTCGCCCGTCCCGTCCCGTCCTTCTCCCTGGCGGCGCTGCAGCGACCTCACGAAAGCCCGGGCGTCACCGCGGCTCCACGTCTGGACCTCCCTGGCGTGGGCGTCCACGCCGGTGAAGTCGGGCTGCATCCAGTCGGGGAAGGCGTCCCGATGGAGCCGGATGTAGTAGTTCACCCCGGCGGCGAATCCCTCGTACACGGCCCGGGTCTGGTCCATGAGGAGGGGATACGTCTCCACGGCGCGGGCGTAGGTCTCCCGGGCCACGAAGTCCCCATCGATGGAGTCGTGACCCACGTGGCGGGCGTAGGCGCCACGGGCCTTCACCAGGGCGCGGGCGCTGGCGTCGCCCCAGTCCTCCGATTCCGCCCATGCCAGCCCGAAGCCCATGGCCTCGAGGTCGTCGGCGTAGATGTGGGGCACACCGTACTCGGTGCGCACGATCTCGACGCGCGCGGCCACGGCGGCTTCGGCGACCGAGTCCCGCGGCACCGGGGCCGCTGCGAGAGATGCGGCGGTGGCGAGCAGAGCGAACATGGAATCCTGGATTCGGTGGCGAACGGTTCGGGAACGGGAGGCTACAATCTCCCCACGCGCAGGATGATGGGCCAGGAGAGCGTGCGGACCTCCCTGGGATCGGGCCAGACCTCGGCGAGGCGCGGCTCCAGCAGCGCCAGGGGGTCCTCCCCGTGGGCGTCGCGGTACCGGTTGACCGAGGACCAGGTGGTGAGCTGACCCAGGAGGTCCTCCCGGGTCCAGCGTGGCCGCATGTCGAAATGGGGAACACCGTCCACCTCGTCGAAGGGGAACGGAAGCTTCTCGTAGTGCTCGTGGACGTGCTGGCGCTCGGGGGGCCAGTAGGGCCCCACCACGTCGTCGTAGAACCACCGGACAACGCCATCCACCTCGGGGCCGGCTTCCACCAGGCTGTACGTCCAGACCGCCAGGTGGCCGCCAGGCCGGGCGACGCGGCGCACCTCCCGATAGAATGCCTCCATGTCGAACCAGTGCACGGCCTGGGCCACGGTGACCATGTCCACGGAAGCCGGGGGGAGGGGCGCCTGCTCCGCGGTGGCCCGGACATAGCTCACGCGGGCATGGGGGCGGGCGTGGGCGAGCTGTTCCCCGCTGGCATCGGTAGCGACCACGGCGTCGAAATGGGGAGCCAGGCCCACGGCGGCCTGGCCGTTGCCCGTGGCGCAATCCCACGCCACCCGGCGGGACGGAGACCGCTCCGCCAGCCACGCATAGAGCGCCGCGGGATAGGTGGGCCGATAGCGCTGGTACAGCGCCGCGTGGCCCGAAAAGTGGTCGGGGAAGCGCCTCGTCATGGCATCGAGAATAGGGCGGCGAGGCCCGGACGGCACCCGGGCAGGCACCGACGGGTTCAAGCGATGTTGGGCTTCCAGCGCTGGAGGACCCGGTCCACGACATCCACGAGCTCGGTGAAGTCGCTGGGCTTCACCTTCACGTCGCGGGCACCCAGAGCCAGCGCCTCGGCGGCCACCGCTCGTTCGGTGTTGGCGGTGAAGACCACCACGGGCGCGGCTGACCAGGGCTCGTGGCAGCTGTTGAGCCAGCGCATGAATTCCAGGCCCCCCAGTCCGGGGAGCCCCAGGTCGAGGATGATCACGTTGGGGAGGGGGTGGCGGCCCCGGTTGTCGAATGGCCAACGCCCCAGGAGGTAGTCGATGGCCTCCTCGCTGGAGCCGGTCACGTGGACGACGCAGGGAAAGTCCCGATAGGCGAACGCAGCCTGGATGAGGGCCGCATGGTCGGGCTCGTCTTCGACGACGAGGACGACGAAGGCTTGGCCTCGGGGGGGGCTGGGAGTCATGGTCGCCCGGCTCCAGGGGGATCTTCGAATGTGTCAGGATGTCCCAAGATGCAGTCCGGGCCGTCTCCCGTCACTCTCGATTTGGTACGTTCCGCAAGTTCCCGTGGCCCTCCCGAGGCCCGTCGCCGGGGGCGCATCCGCCCGGGGCGCCGTTAGCTTTCCTCCATGAGGTGGCAGTGGTGGGTCACGCTTCTGGCGGCTCCTCTCGCGGCTTGTGGTGCCGAGACCGGTCCGGAGGTCGACGCGCGTTCGGTGGAGGTCCTTCCTGCCGCCGAGTTGGCTGTCGGGATCGGCGACACCGTGTCCTTTCGGGCCGTCGTTCTCGACGGCCGGGGACGGGCAGTGGAGGACGCCAGCGTGATCTGGCATGTGAGCGATCCG
>JASFRY010000102.1:0-10497 GCA_050114675.1 Gemmatimonadota bacterium
CCTGAGGCGGGACAGGCGTTCGACCCGGGGGCAGCGGCCGGAGACGAGGAGCCTCCCGAAGAGGACGAGGCCGCCACCGAGGACAGAGCCGCCACCGAGGACGAAGCCGCCACCGGGCTGGAGGAGTCGGAGGCCCCCGACGAGGTGGATGCCACGGGCGAGCCGTCGGCCTCCGAGGGGCCGTCCCCGGAGGAGGAACCGCCCGCCGCGCACGATGACACGCCCGCCGCGGGGGACGGCGCGGCCGCCGGGGAGGAGGGTACGCCCACCGGGGGAGAGGAGGACGGCGACGAGGACGAGGCACGCGCTCCCCTCCCGGAGGACGAGTCGCCCGCGGCTCCGCCCCGAGACCGTCGGGACGAGTGGTCGTATGACGACGACGAGGCGCCACCCCGGCGCTCCGTCTTCTTCGAGATGGTCAGCGAGGAGCCGCCGAAACCCGCTCTGCCCGCCGGGGAGCGCCTGGCCCGGGCCAAGGAGCTGGTCCAGGAGGGACGCGTGGAGGAGGCCACCGAGCTGTATCGCTCGGTGATCACGGAGAACCCGGCCAACTTCAAGGCTCGCAACAACCTGGGTGCCCTGTACGAGGCCCTGGGGCACGGAGAGCTGGCGCTGGAGCAGTTCGAGGCGGCGGCGAAGATCGAGCCGGACAATGTGGAGATCCTCACGAACCTGGGCTCCACCCTCGGGATGCTCGGCCGGTACGAAGAGGCCGAGACGGAGCTCCGCAAGGCGTTCCGGCTGGCTCCGGAGGATGTGGAGGTGCGCGCCAGCCTGGGAATCCTCTACTACCGGCGGGGCGTGTACGGTCAGGCGGAAGCCGAGCTGCGCTGGGTCTGCGAGCAGGACCCGGAGCACGGCAACGCCTTCTTCTACCGGGGGGAAGCCCTCAACCGCCTCGGGCGCGTGGACGAGGCCATGGCGGCCCTCGAGCAGGCCACCGCGCTCCAGCCCCGCAACGCCAAGGCCTTCTTCACCCTGGGCATCCTCTACGATCGGAAGCATCTTCCTGAAGAGGCCGCCCTCATGTACCGTCGGTATCGCGAGCTGTCGAGGAGCGCATCCTGGTGATTCACGTATTGGTCGGTGACCTGGCGAGCCAGGAGGCCGAAGGGGTGGTGAGACCCGTGCGCTCGGATCTCTCGCCCCTGAATGCTGCCGCCCGGGACCTCCTTCTGGCCGCCGGTGGCGAGGTGGCCGATCGGCTGGAGCAGCTCGGATCGATCCCCATGGGTGGTGCGGTCATGACGCCGGGAGGAGACCTTCCGGCCGGCTTCATCATCCACGTGGTCACGGCCTCGGACGACGAGCCCGAGACCGCCCACACGGTTCAGCGCGCGCTCCGCAACGGACTCCGTCGTGCCGCCGACTGGGGACTCGCTTCCCTGGCCCTCCCGCCGTTGGGCCTGGGTGTGGGCAACCTGGCACCCGAGGACGCCGCCCGGGCCATGGTGGAGATCCTGGTGGATCACCTCGACGAGGGACAGCCGCCCCTGGACTTCACCATCGTGGCGTCCAGCGCATACGAGATGGAGATCTTCGGTCACCTGGTGGAGGAGCTCACGCGGGACCGCTTCCCCATGCGGAACTAGGCGGCCCCGGCGCCGGTAGGCCCTCCGTCGGACGCGACGCCCGGCACGGAGCGCACAGAGGGGCGCCGAAGCGCACCGGAGCACGGGCACCCCCCCCGGCACGAAGGCACAGGAGGTCCGTTGGGCAGACGCATCACCGGCGTTGCCATCGTCGTGGTATGGCTGGGCATGGTGGGCTGGCAGGTCCGAAGGGAGTACTTCCAGCCCGAGCTCGCCCGCCTTGCCGAGGCCGCGCTGTCCCTGGCGCCGGGCACCAATTTCTACACGCTCACCATGGGCGGCCGCGCGGTGGGGCAGGCCACGTCGCGGCTGGACACGGTGCCCGACGGGTTCGAGCTCGAGGATTTCATGAACCTGGAGCTCCCGGCGCTGGGCCAGACGGGTGTGGCCGTGGCGCGGACCCGGGTGGAGCTCAGCCCCGCTCTCGTGATGCAGTCGTTCTCCTTCTCGCTGAACAGCGAGGTGGGCCGCTTCGAGGCCACGGGAACGCTGGGGGCCGACACCACCCTCCACGTCGCCATCCGCTCCTCCGGCAGCGAGCAGAAGGTGGACTTCCGTCTTCCCCAGCCGCCGGTCTTCTCGTCGGTGGTGCCCATCCGGGTGGCCATGGGGGGGGACCTGCAGGTGGGCGACCGGGTGCGGCTGCCCGTCTTCGACCCCACGACGCTTGGCACCCGCGCGGTGGAGGTCCGTGTGCTGGCGCACGACACCCTGGTGGTGCCCGACAGCGCGGCGCTGGATGCGGCGTCGGGCCGATGGAGTCCGGCCCGCTACGACTCGATTCCTGCGTGGCGCATCGTCGAGTCGTTCGGCGGCGTGGATGTGGAGAGCTGGGTGGACGAGGACGGCCGCATCCTGCAGTCCTCCAGTCCGCTGGGCTTCACCATGGAGAAGACCGAGTACGAGCTCGCACGTCAGGCTCAGGAGGACCAGCGCCTGGCTTCGGCCGAGGGGACCGGCTCGGTGGACGACGACGTGATCCTCTCCACCGCGGTACGGAGCAACGTCGATCTGGCCGACGCGCGGCAGTACGACGAGCTGCGCTTCCGCCTCTCCGGCGTGGACCTGGCCGGCTTCCACCTGGATGGGGACCGGCAGACCCTCCGGGGCGACACGCTCACCGTTCGCCGCGAGCGGTGGGACGACCTGGATCCCGGCTACCGCCTCCCCTATCCGCGGATGGATCTCCGCGAGGAGCTGGAGCCCGAGCCCCTCATCCAGAGCGACGACCCCCGCATCCTCGCGGAGGCGGAGCAGCTCACCGCGCGCCGGGCCAGCTGGCGTCAGGACCCGAAGGAGGTAGCCCGCCAGCTCACCCGATCGGTGTACCACATGCTGGAGAAGAGCATCACCTTCTCCGTGCCCAACGCGGTCCAGGTGCTGGAGACCCGGCGGGGCGACTGCAACGAGCACACGGTGCTCTTCGTGGCCCTGGCCCGGGCCCTGGGGCTGCCGGCGCGCACGGCGGTAGGGCTGGTCTACCTCGACGGCGCCTTCTACTACCACGCCTGGCCCGAGGTCTGGCTGGGCCAGTGGGTCGCCGTGGACCCCACCTTCGGCCAGGTTCCCGCCGACGCGGCCCACATCCGCTTCGTCATCGGCGGGCTGGCCCAACAGGTGGAGATCGTGCGCCTCATCGGCAACCTGAACATCCAAGTGCTGGACGATCCCGCGACCGCGAAAGGAGCTCCGTGAGCGACGCGCCCCACAACCCTGCCCTGGCCAGCGAGGGCGGCCACCCCGAGATGCTGCTCCTGGAGGGCGTGGTGAAGCGCTACGGCCGCTTCACCGCCGTGGACGGCCTGGACCTGGCGGTGCGCCGGGGCGAGATCTTCGGATTCCTGGGGCCGAACGGCGCCGGCAAGACCACGACGATCCGCATGGTGGCCGGCGTGCTGCGGCCCTCGGCGGGACGCATCCTGGTGGGCGGCGACGATCTGGCCCACGCTCCCGAAGCCGCCAAGTCCCGCGTCGGCTACATCCCCGACCGCCCCTACCTCTACGAGAAGCTGTCGGGCGGCGAGTTCCTGCGCTTCGTCGCAGGTCTCTGGGGGAAGGACGGCGCCGACGCCGAAGCCCGGGCCGACCGGCTCCTCGAGCTCTTCCACCTCGCGCCGTGGAAGGACGAGCTCATCGAGAGCTATTCCCACGGCATGCGCCAGAAGCTCCTCATCAGCTCGGCCCTCATCCACCAGCCCGAGGTCATCGTGGTGGACGAGCCCATGGTGGGGCTGGACCCACGCTCGGCACGGCTCCTCAAGGACCTGCTCCGCGCCTTCGTGGAGCAGGGTGGCACGGTCTTCCTCTCCAGCCACACGCTGGAGGTCGTGGAGGCCATGTGCGACCGGCTCGCCATCATCAACCAGGGCAGGATCATCGCCCAGGGTACCATGGACGAGCTCCGTGCCCAGGCCCACACCGGGGGGGCCCATCTGGAGGAGATCTTCCTCAAGGTCACCGGCGGCGAGGACATGGCCGAGGTGATCAGCAGCCTGCGCGAGGCCATCGAGTCATGAGCTGGACGGCGTCCGGCCCTCGCGGCATCCTCTGGCTGCTCCGTCCCAAGCTGCGCACCCGGTTGAACCGGGCCCGCACCGACGAGGGGCGGTGGTTCAAGGCCGGCCTACTCATCTTCGTGGGCCTCTTCTTCTGGACGCTCATCTTCGCCGTGATCTTCCGGATGCTCCTCTACTTCCGGGGGACCCAGGGGATCGGCGACCTGCTCTCGGCCAAGCTCCTGGGACTGGCCTTCCTCACGTTCCTCATGATCCTCGTCCTGTCGAACGTGATCACGGCGCTGTCCACCTTCTTCCTCTCCGAGGACCTGGAGCTGGTGGTGGCGTCGCCGGTGGACACCGTGCGGGTGTACGGTGCCCGTCTGGTGGAGACCGTCGTGGACTCCTCGTGGATGGTGGCGCTGCTGGTCGTGCCCCTGCTGGCGGCGTACGGCGTGGTCTACGGAGCCGGGTGGCGCTACTACCTCCTGGCGGCGGGCACGGTGGTCCCGTTCCTCCTGATCCCCGCGGTGGTAGGCACGGCGGTGACGCTGGTCCTGGTGAACGTCTTTCCGGCGCGGCGGACCCGGGACCTGCTGGCCCTCATCGGCCTGTTCAGCGCCGCCGGTGTCGTGGCGCTCTTCCGCTTCCTGCGCCCCGAGCGCCTCATGCGCCCCGAGGAGTTCCGGGACCTGGTGGACTTCATGTCGGTGCTGCGCACGCCCACCTCCCCCTGGCTCCCCAGCGAGTGGGCCGCCGACGCGCTCATGTCACATCTGAACGGGGCCTTCCAGTGGTTTCCCTTCCTCTTCCTATGGAGCACCGCCGCCGCGTTCGTGGTGCTGGGCGCCTGGCTGCACGCCCGGTACTTCGACACGGGCTTCACGCGGGCCCAGGAGGGCGCCGAGCGCCGTGAAGGCCGCGCCCGGTCCATGCTGGTGGACCGACTGCTCCGGCGGGCGCGGCCCGCCACCCGGGGTCTCGTGGCCAAGGAGGTGCGCGTCTTCTTCCGGGACACCACCCAGTGGTCGCAGCTCATCCTGCTGGGGGTGTTGGTCGCCGTGTACGTGTACAACATCACCGTCCTGCCCCTCTACACCGGGGAGCGCGTCTCTTTCTTCCTCATCAACGTGGTGTCGTTCCTGAACCTGGGGCTGGCGGGCTTCGTCGTGGCGGCCATCGCGGCCCGCTTCGTCTTCCCCGCCATGTCCCTGGAGGGCCGCATGATGTGGCTGCTGCGCTCCTCGCCCCTGGACGTGCGCACCCTCTTCTGGTCCAAGTACTGGGTGGGCACGCTGCCGCTGCTTCTGGTGGCGCTCCCCCTGATCGTCGTCACCAACCTGGTCCTGCACGCCTCCGGCTTCGTGCTCACCCTCACCACCGTCACCATGGTGGGCGTGACCTTCGCGCTCACGGCGCTGGCCCTGGGCTTCGGGGCCCTCTATCCCAACTACGAGACCGAGAACGCCGCCGAGATCCCCACGTCCTTCGGGGGGCTCCTCTTCATGATGGCGTCGGTGATCTACCTGGCCGGCGTGGTGATCCTCGAGGCGTGGCCCGTCTACCTCTTTCTGGCGACCCGCATGGGGAGCGGGGAGGCACGGGTGACGGTGACACCGCTGGTGCTGGGTCTCACGGGGGCGCTGGCGCTCACGGTGGCGGCGGTGGTGCTGCCCCTGCGGGCCGGGGTTCGGCAGATCCGTACGTTGGAGCTCTGAGGCCACGGCGTCGAGACGGGTGCACACCGGAGATGGTCTCCCGCCGAAGGTGGCCGGAGGCGGCCTGCTCGCGGCTGGCCGGAGCCTCGCGGATTCCCGAAACACCACACTAGATTGAACGTCCACCCGGAACCCGACGCGCTCCCGACGCCATTCGCCAGTCACCGCCAGGAGGCCCCATGCTCGAGTCCATCAAGAACTTCTTCAGGACGGCCATGACGCCGGAGACCGAGGAGGCCGGTCGCGACCCCTCCAAGCAGGATCTCCGGCTGGCGGCGTGTGCCCTCCTGCTCGAGCTGGCCCACGCCGACGACGAGTTCACCGACGACGAGCGCCAGCACGTGGAAGCGGCCATCCGCAGGCAGTTCGGTCTGGATCAGAGCCATGCCGAGAAGCTCATCGAGCTGGCGGAGCAGGCTCGCCGCGAGGCCGTGGACCTGTGGCAGTTCACCAACCTCATCGCCGAGAACTACTCCCTGGGCCAGAAGATGGTGTTGGCGGAGGTGATGTGGGGGCTGGTCTATTCCGACGGCGAGCTGGCGGGCCGGGAGGACTACCTCATGCGCAAGATCAGCAACCTCCTTCGCCTGGAGCCCGGCTATCTGGCCGAGGCGCGAAAGCGGGTGGCGGAGAACGAGTCCGACTCCCCGGGGTACGACGCCCTGGATTGACGGGTCGCCGACCCGTCGTCGACGCGGGGTCGACAAGGCCCCGCCGGCGCGTCATATTCACCGCGACTTTCGACCCGGACTCCAACAACACCAACGGATCCTCCCATGCGCGATCTGGTTCCCGGCGGCTATCTCTTCACCCACCTGATCTTCTGGTCGGTCGTCGCCATGGTGGCAGTCGGAACCAACACCGTGGCCATCGTTCTCTCGGTGGGCCTGGTGCTCCTCGCGCTGGAGAGTCTGGGCAAGGCCTGATTTCGAGCCGGTACGGCCCACGAGCCCATGCTGACCATCAAGATCCTCGTCGCCCTGGCCGCCCTCGGTCTGGGCATCTGGCTGGGTCTTCCCGGGCGCTACGACCAGACCCTGGAGGACATCGAGCAGAACATGGAGCGTGGCGCCCGGCACCACCGGAAGGTCAAGCGTCACTTCACACCCCTGGCCTGGATCCAGCGCCAGGTCAGCGCGCGCAGCCGGCGCGGCCACACCCGGCGCCGCGGCTTCCACCTGGAATCGCCGGAAGACCGCTGAGGCGCCTGCGGCCCTGCCGCCGCCTGTCCTGACCGACGCTCGTGGGCTACCCCAGGAGGGCGTCGACCAACACCAGGATGGTGC
Organism: Gemmatimonadota bacterium; assembly: GCA_050114675.1. Classification (GTDB taxonomy): domain Bacteria; phylum Gemmatimonadota; class Gemmatimonadetes; order Longimicrobiales; family Gaopeijiaceae; genus SZUA-318. The sequence continues at coordinate 7,092 of JASFRY010000102.1, forward strand.
CCACGAACGCGCCCAGCACGTAGCCCAGGCGCACGATGAGCCGGAGCTCCCGGTCCGTGACCTTCCGGACCAGCTGTTCCATGCGGGGCGTGGGGAACTCGAGGACCTTCTCCTCCACCCGCCGGGCCACGTCGATGCGGCGCACCACGTCGGGGACCTGGGTCTGGAGCCAGGCCCAGACCGGGTCGCCCAACACTTCCTCGATGCGGTCCGGGGCGCCCGCGGGCAGCCACCGTGCCGGCATGCCGATGGGACGGTCCAGGAGCGACGACGCCATCCGGTGGACGCCCTCACGGTAGACCTTCTCCGCGGCCTCGCTCCGGGCGGCTGACACGAGCCACGAGGCCAGCCGCTCGGGAGCCACCCGTTCCAGCACCTCGCCCCACGTCTTGGCACCCGCCTTCTCCAGCCCGGCGTGGAGCTTCTCACGAAGGAACTCCCGGCTGCCGGGATCCCGGGCCATGCCCATGACCCACTGGGACAGGGTGGCGCGGGCCTCGGCCACGCTGGGATCGTCCGGGTCTCCCAGCACCGAGGCGACGGGCCGGCGCAGGAAGTCCACGATGGCTTCGTTCACGCCCTGGGCCATGGCGTCCTGGACGGCGGGGTCCCGCAGGATCTCCGAGAGGCGCTCCGCGCCCTCCCGCTCGATGGTGTCCAGCACCTTGTCCACCGTATCCTCGGTCATGACCAGGCGGGCCACGACGCGCTGGTGGAACTTCAGGTCCCGGAGAAAGCGGTGCAGCAGGTCGTGGATCGTAGCCTCGAAGCGCGCCCGGGCGCCCTGGTTCTCCAGGAGCTTGCCCAGCCGCTCGATGGCCAGGGGTAGGTAGCCTGCGATGGCCTTCTCGACGGCCCCCACGAGTCCCAGGGGAAGTATCTCCTCGAAGGTGCGCCCTGGAGCGAGGAGGCGGCGGGCGCCGCGCGCCAGGTAGTCGTCCACCGCGTGCTGGAAGTCCTCGCTCTCCACCGCGTTCTGGAGCCACTCTTCCACGGCGCTCTCCACGGCCTCTCCGCGGGCCGGCGTGAGCACGCCGCCGATGGGCTCGTCGGCCACCGTCTCCACGAGGTCGGAGGCCCGGCGCAGCATGGAGTCCTCGAACCGCTCCGAGCCCAGATACTCCTGCAGCCGCTCCAGCGCCAGCGCGATGGCCTCGTCCAGCACGGGCTCGAGCTCAGAGAGGACCGACGGGGGAAGCAGCTCGCGCAGGGAGCCTCGCTCCCGCTCCAGCAACACCTCGAGGAACGCCCCCATCCGCTGGTCGAAGGCCTGCCGGAACTCACGGTCGGTGAAGATGCGGGTCAGGTCGGCCTCGGTGAGGAGCCGGTTGCCCACGGTACGCCCGATGGCCGCGGCCAGGCGCGGCTGGTTCTTGGGCACCGCGCCCTGGAAGAAGTTCAGACGCCAGCGCCAGAACCGGGGGGGCTCGTAGGGGTGGAAGAGCATCCAGATGGCCACCGAGTTCGTGAGGCCCCCGGCGAGGGCGCCGAACACGATGGTGATCAGGGCGCGGACCAGGGGGTCGTTCACGGGCGTGTGTGGCGGAAGAGGCCGCGCACCGGGTAGTCTCCCCCCTGGATCTGGAGGGTCCCCGACACCAGGAAGAGTGCGTCCACGGGGAGTACCGGGCCATCTCCCTGGCCGGCCTGGATCTGAGCCGACAGGACCTCGAGCGACCCCTGGATGGCGTCGTCCCCGGACGTCACGGCCCACGACACGGGCACGTCCTGCCGGGCCGGCTGGAAGGCGCGCACCTCGGTCCAATCGAGGGTGATGTCCGGCCACTGGAGATCCCGGAAATCCAGGCGTGCCCATCCCTGGTAGCCGCCCGTCGTCCCCGGTGCGGCCGCGGTGGGGTTCTCCAGCACCACCTGGAGCGAGTCGCCGGAGACCAGGAAGGCCCAGTCGCCCTCCTGCTGGTCCGCGCCCCGCACGCGGGTCATGTCCAGCGCGATCCCGGCTACCTTCTGATCCGACAGGTAGACCCCGCCGTCCAGCAGGCGGAACACCTGATCCTGCGTTCCCGTCCATTCGATGAGCGGGCCCCCGGTGACTTCGAGCTCCAGCTCACGGGCACCCTGGGAGAAGAGGATGCCCTCGATGGCATCGCCGTCTCCCACGATGAGGCGCAGGCTCCCGTGCGGGAGGATCCGCCATGGTGAGCGGGTCGGAGGGGTGGTCCACGACTCGTCGTAGAACGCGTCCCAGGTGAGCCCCCGGGCCAGCCACCCTCGCGCACGCCGGTCCACGCCTCCCGGTCGGGTGTGGGCGCTCATGAGCCAGGGAACCATGAAGGCGCTGTCTCCTGAAAGGGTCGTGAACACGAAGTTCCGTTCGTAGACGCGGCCCCGGAAGTTTCCGGGCACCGGCGTCTCCGCTCCCGTGGCCGGGGGCCGCTGGGGCGCCTCCTCGGGCTGTCCGCACGAGGAGAGCGCGGCGATGACGGCCAGACACAGGATGGAGAGGCAGAGTCGCTTCATGGCGGCCGGAAGGTAGCCCACCTCGCCAACCTCAGGAACTCCAGGTGGGTGTGCCACGCGCATCGAGGATCTGGGCGGGATGGGCCTCGACCGCCTGGTCGAGTCGCCGCAGGAACCGGCCGATGGCGCGGGCATTGGCGCCCAGGTCACCCCGCTCGCCCCGGGACCTGGAGCGGAGATCCACCCGCGTCTGGGCGTTCCGGTCGAGCCCGATGTCGATCCGCACGTCGGCCACGCGCCGCCACGGCCAGCTTTGCCACCGGGCGAGTATGACGCCCTGCTCGTCGTCGGCCTTCAGGAGCTGCCAGCGCCTCAGCCCTCCGCTGGCCAGCGCCAACGACGCCGTCCACACGCGCTCGAAGGAGATGGCGTACGTCCGGCCCCTAAGCCGCGGGTCTTGCGAGCCGGGGCGGGTCTCGGCCTCCTTGCCGATGAGGCCTCGCAGCAGTCCGCTCAACGCCCCCCTGCCTCCGGACCGAGAGCGAACCGGATGGTGACCGAGGCCGACACGGTCTGGTCCGCCGCTTCCACGGGCGTAGGCGCGGCGGCTTCGGCCCGCATGAGGACGGCGCCGGTCTGAGGGCGCGGTGTGGGGCTGTGGGCGCCTCCGTGAACCTCGAGGGCTCCGCCGAGCGTTCGTCCCAGCGCAGCGGCGATGACCTCCGCCTGGGCACGGGCCTGGCGCACGGCCTGGCTCAGGGCTTGGGCTCGGGCGGCTTCGGTGTCCGACGCTTCGAAGGAGAGGGCCGAGACCCGGTTGGCCCCCGCGCCGATGGCCACGTCGATCACCCGGCCCATGGCGTTCACGTCGGGCACGGTGACCCGGACGTTGTTCAGGGCGGTGTAGCCCGATACCACGCGGGTCCGTTGGCCGTCCACCGTAGGGTATGCGTACTCGGGCCGAAGGGTGTAGCCGAACGTCTCC
>JASFRY010000103.1:0-10470 GCA_050114675.1 Gemmatimonadota bacterium
ACCGCTATACGGACTGGATCCGCAGGACCAACCCGGTCTACACGGTGTTCGGCGGCCTTCTGGGGCTGGCGGCGTTCTTCATCGCCGGCAACGCCCTCTCCGTGGTTCCCTTCTTCGGGTGGATCCGAGGACTTCTGGCCTTCGTGGGCGTCGCGGTGAGCCTCGTGGCGCTGCAAATCGGGTTCGGAGCCGTGCTCATCACGCGAGCGGGGCGCCGACCGGAGCACTACCCCCCGAGCTTCGATGAAGCCTGGGAGCAGGCGGTGGACGTGGATGCGGATGTGGACGCTTCGGCTGGCGCCTCGCCCGCCGGCAGCGCGGAGGGAGAGACCGACGATGCGTAGCGCGCCCCTGGCGGGAGCGATGGTCCTGTGCGCCCTTCTGGCCCTTCCCACGACGACCAGGGCCCAGAGCTGGCGGACGGTGACCATGTCGCGGCAGAGCTCCGGCGAGAAGGACCTGAAGGTCAAGGTCACGTACGGGGCGGGCCGCTTCAAGATCCATCCGGCCGACGATGGCCTCCTCTACCGCATGCAGCTGCGGTACGACGAGGACACCTTCGAGCCCGTGGCCGACTTCGACGGCACCCGCCTGGAGCTGGGCGTCAAAGGCGTGGGAAGGTCCATCCACCTGGGGAAGAGCCGCTCCGGGGGCGAGATGGACCTGGAGCTCGCCAGAAGCGTCCCCATGGACCTGGACCTTGAGTTCGGCGCCGTCCGGGCGGACGTGGATCTCGGCGGCCTCGAGCTGACCCGCCTCGAGCTGAGCACGGGTGCCTCCGAGTCCACCGTGGACATCTCGGAACCGAACCCGGCCGGAATGCGTAAGGCAACCTTCGAGGTGGGGGCCGCCGACTTCACCGCTCGCCACCTGGGGAACCTGAACGCGCGCAGCATCGAAGTGGATGCCGGCGTCGGCGAGGTCACCCTGTGGTTCAACGGCTCGTGGCAGCAGGACGCGTCGGTGGACCTCAGCATGGGGCTGGGCTCCCTGGAGCTCCGCTTCCCCGAAGGACTCGGTGTGCGGCTCCGCAAGGACAGCTTCCTCGCCTCGCTGGACTCCCAGGGGCTGGTGAAGCGCGGGGACTCGTACTACTCGTTGGACTGGGACCGGGCGGACCGGAAGGTCACCATCGACCTGAGTGCGGCGTTCGGGAGTGTCAAAGTGCTCTGGGTGCGCTGACGCACCCGGTGGATCCATAGGAGGAAACGATGATCGGCACGCTTCTCACATTCTTCGCCGTGGGTCTGGTGACCCTCATCGTCGCGGGGATCGTCCTGTCGATCGTGGGCACGGTCTTCTCCCTCACCTTCGGGCTGGCCACCTTCCTCCTCTTCAAGGTCGCCCCCATCCTCCTCGTGGGATGGATCGTCATGAAGGTCGTGGAAAAGGTCAGGGGCAAGGGCTCCCTCTCCTCCGCGGACCGGAAGTGGCTGGAAGGCGACTGACGCGCCAACGCCCATCGCTCGCGCCTCCTGAAGACGGCCGAGGGCCGCCGCACCCCGGGTGCGGCGGCCCTCTCTTTCATGGTGACGCGGGAGAATCCCCTCGAACGCCGGATTCCCGCCGCCCCCTACCCCACCGCCAGCGCGCTCAACGACGCTTCCAGCCTTCCGGCGATGTCGCGCAGGGCCTGGCCGGCGCCCGAGTCGGGAGCTGCCACCACCGTGGGGCGTCCCTCGTCCCCCGCGCTCCTCACGGCCGGATCCAGGGGGATGCGTCCCAGGAAGGGGAGCTTCATCTCCTCGGCCAGCCGTTCTCCGCCGCCCGAGCCGAAGACGTCGACGAGCTCACCGCAGTGGGGGCAGATCAGGCCGCTCATGTTCTCGACGATGCCCAGCACCCGGGTGTTCACGCGCTCGAACATCTTCACGCCCCGGCGCACGTCGCCGGTGGCCACCTCCTGGGATGTGGTCACCATGATGGCGCCGTCCAGGTCGATGGTCTGCACCAGGGAGAGCTGCGCGTCGCCGGTGCCCGGGGGCATGTCCACCACCATGACGTCCAGGGGACCCCACGCCACCTGCTCCAGGAATTGCTTGAGGATGCCCGAGATGAGCGGCCCCCGCATGATGGCCGGCTGGTCCTTGTCCAGGAGGAAGCCCAGGCTCATGAGCTTCACGCCGTGGGCCTTCAGCGGCTCGATCATCTCGCGGCCCTTCTCCCCGACCACATGGGGGCGGCGCGTCTCGCCGAACATGAGGGGGATGTTGGGCCCGTAGATGTCGGCGTCCAGCAGCCCCACGCGGCTCCCCGATGCCGCCAGGGCCGCCGCCAGGTTGGCGGCCACCATGGACTTGCCCACGCCTCCCTTGCCCGAGCTCACCGCCACCACGTGGCCCACCTCGGCGAGCAGGCCGGGCTTGGGCGTGGGGGCGGGAACGGACCCGGGCTGAATGCCGCCCTGCCGGCCTCCGCCCGCACCACCCATCTGGGGGAGCTGGACGTTCACCTTCACGGCGGCCACCCCGGGCACGGCCTCCGCCGCCGCACGGACCTGCTTCACCAGATCGCCGGGATCGTCGGGCTTGAGGAGAAAATCGAAGCGGACCTGACCGTCGCCGTCGGACTCGACGTTCTGTACGTGGCCGCTGGCCACCAGGTCCTTGCCCGTCCCGGGGTGCTTCAACCCCGCCAGGGCGGTCATTACCGAGCGTCTCAGCTCGTCTGCGTTCATGATATCTCTACTCGGGGGCCGCGTCGTGAACGCGGCCGTATGAAGGTCCGGAGGCCGACGCAGCCGGTCGGGCCACCGTTGGGCGCCGGGTCGCTCGCACCCCCACGGCTACAGCGCCGTGACTTCGAGGACGCCTGGAACGGAGCTCCTGAGGCGACGCTCGATGCCCTCTTTGAGGGTCATCATGGAGATGGGGCACGACTCACACGCCCCCAGGAGGCGGACCTCCACCACGCCCTCCTCCTCACGGAACGTGAGAAACTCGACGTCCCCTCCGTCGGCCTGGATGGCCGGCCGGATGGAGTCGAGCACCTCCCGGATCTTCTCGTGGGCAGTCATGGGGGAAGTCGGTCCTCCTCCAGGGACCCGCACCGGCGGCGGGTCGCCGCAGGCCGGGAAACGAGGGAAAAATCTACCGGCGCCCCCCGGGGGGGTCAACCGGAAATGGCACAGCCTGCAAGGGCTTGTGGCCGAACGGGTTATGGCTTCAAGGCGTGCTTTTCTCGACTTTTCCAGCATTCGGGTGCGACCGGTCCATCTACGTACCCTTCCGGGGGGAACGGGGTTCGTGCGGCCGCGAGAGGCATCGCTCCTGCGACCGCGGCGGAGGCCCGGAGCGGTTGCGTGAGGGGATCCCCAGGGTGAGATTCTCTCGCATAGAGAAATCGTACGCCGGACCAGGCGCGGGGGCGGGAGAACGATCGGTTCCCCCGCCCCTTTCTTCCTGTGGCCAACGGCTCCTGGACCGGGTCTCGTGGAGGCCTGGCTCCTGTGGTCGCTCGTCGCCCGGCCCACCCGCCAACCACGACCCAGAGACTATGAGCGGCAACGTCAAGGTACCCCCACCCATCAACGAGCCGGTCCTGTCCTACGCCCCGGGGACCCCGGAGCGGGCGGCCCTGAAGGAAGTCCTCGACCGCATGGCCGGCGAGCAGATCGAGATTCCCCTCCTCATCGGTGGTGAAGAGATCCGAACAGGAGACACCCTCGAGGTGGTCATGCCCCACGACCACGGCCACGTTCTGGCCACCGCCCACAAGGCCGGCCCCGACGAGGTGGAGAGGGCCGTTGCCGCCGCCATGGAGGCCCACCAAGCGTGGTCCACCATGCGCTGGGAGGACCGGGCCGCCGTGTTCCTCAAGGCCGCCGACCTCCTGGCAGGCCCGTGGCGCCAGATCCTCAACGCATCCACCATGCTGGGCCAGAGCAAGACCGCCCACCAGGCCGAGATCGACGCTGCCTGCGAGCTCGTGGACTTCCTCCGCTTCAACGTCCACTTCGCCGAGAAGATCTACGCCGAGCAGCCCATGTCGTCCCCGGGCATGTGGAACCGCTCCGAGTACCGTCCCCTGGAGGGTTTCGTCTACGCCATCACACCCTTCAACTTCACCTCCATCGGCGGGAACCTCCCTTCTGCGCCCGCCATCATGGGCAACACGGTGGTATGGAAACCGGCGCGGACGTCGCTGTTCTCCAACTACTTCCTGGCCAAGATGTTCGAAGCCGCCGGGCTGCCTCCCGGTGTCATCAACTTCATCACCGGCAACTCGGCCCAGATCACCAAGGCCATCCTGGCCAACCCGGACTTCGGCGGAATCCACTTCACGGGTTCCACCAGCGTCTTCAACTCCTTCTGGCGGGACATCGGGGCCAACGTGGCGAGCTACCGGTCCTACCCCCGCATCGTGGGAGAGACGGGCGGGAAGGACTTCATCATCGCCCACCCCTCGGCCGATCCTGACGCGGTGCGCACGGCGCTGGTGCGGGGCGGCTTCGAGTATCAGGGACAGAAGTGCAGCGCGGCGTCCCGGGCCTACGTCCCGGCAAGCATGTGGGAGGAGATCCGCGACGCCCTGGCAGACGAGGTCTCGGGGATCCCCATGGGGGACGTGGCGGACTTCACCAACTTCGTGGGCGCGGTCATCGACCGGGCGGCGTTCGACAAGATCAAGGGCTACATCGACGATGCCCGGGACTCGGATGACGCCGAGATCATCGCCGGCGGCACGTGTGACGACAGCAAGGGCTACTTCATCGAGCCCACGGTGATCCTGGCCAAGACCTCCGACTACGTGACCATGTGCGAGGAGATCTTCGGGCCCGTCCTCACCATCCATGTCTACGAGGACGCCGACTGGTCCGACACCCTCAAGGTGGTGGACGAGACGTCGCCGTATGCACTTACGGGTGCCGTCTTCGCCCAGGACCGGCGGGCCATTCGCGAAGCCATGGATGCGCTGCGTGACGCCGCCGGGAACTTCTATGTCAACGACAAGCCCACGGGCGCCGTGGTGGGCCAGCAGCCCTTCGGCGGCGCCCGGGCCTCGGGCACCAACGACAAGGCGGGCTCGTCGCTGAACCTCCTGCGCTGGGTGTCGGCACGCTCCATCAAGGAGACCTTCGTGCCCCCCACCGACTACCGGTATCCCTACATGGGCGGGAAGTAGGCGCGGCGATCACCTCGCCGAAGCTGAAAGGGGGCCGGTCCGGTAGCCCGGGCCGGCCCCTTTCGCGTCCTCTCTCCGTACTCCGGCAGGCGTCAGCCCACCGCCTCGAGCGCCCCCTGGAAGTCGGCCTTGAGGTCCTCCACATCCTCCACCCCCACACTGATCCGGACGAAGCCCTCGTCGATGCCCTGGGCTGCGCGCTGCTCGGGGGTGAGCCCCACGTGGGATGTGTAGCGTGGCTGGGACACCAATGTCTCCACGCCCCCCAGGCTCGGCGCCGCCATGGCGAGCTCCAGGGACGCCATGAAGCGATCCGCCGCCTCGGATCCCCCGCGGAGCACCAGGCTCAGCATGCCGCCGAAGCCGCTCATGAGCTCCGAGGCCAGGGCGTGGTCGGGGTGGCTCTCCAGGCCGGGATAGAGGACGCGCCGGACCTGGGGCCGGCCCTGGAGCCAGAGTGCCAGGGCCAGAGCGTTCTGGTTGTGGCGCTGGACCCGGAGGTCGAGGGTCCGGATGCCTCGGTCCAAAAGCCATGCCGCGTGGGGATCCAGGGACGGGCCGTAGAGCCGCGCCACCCGCACCACACCCTCCAGGACGTCGGCCGGACCGGAGACCACGCCGGCGATGAGGTCCGAATGGCCACCCAGGTACTTGGTGGCGCTGTGGATCACCACGTCCACGCCCAGGCGGGCCGGCTGGAAGTTCACCGGCGACGCGAAGGTGGCGTCCGCCACCACCCTGACCCCGCGCTCCCGGGCCAGGGCAACCACCGGCCGGGGATCCACGACGCGGAGGGTGGGGTTGGTGGGCGTTTCCATGAGGAAGACGCGGGTCTCCGTGCGCGTGGCCTCGGCCCACGCCTCCGGCGCCCACGGATCCACGAAGGTCGTCTCCACTCCGCGGAGGGGAAGCTCGTCCCGCAGGAGGGCCTGGGTGGCCCCGTACAAGTGCGACGACGCGACGATGTGGTCGCCTGCACGCGTCAGGGCGAGCAGGGTCATGGCCGTGGCGCCCATACCGCTGGCCAGGGGCACCGAGGCCTCCGTCCCCTCCAGCGCCGCCAGCTTCCGGGCCAGGAGCAGCTGGTTGGGGTTGTTCCCGTAGCGGCTGTACAGGAGCTCGCCGTCCTCGGGCGTGGCCCAGAAGAAGGTGGAGCTCTGGACGATGGGCGGAACCACCGGACCGCCGGGGCTCCGGTCGCCCTCACCCCCGTGGACCCCGAGGGTCGACGGACCGTGGCGGCGCGAGGGTGTGTCGGACATGGCGATGCTCCTTCGGCTACATGAGGTGGGCGACGAGGCGACTGAGGGCGTGCACCCGCCCGGTGATGGGGCTCCGGAACACGAGACGGCGCTCCACGAGGTGCTCCAGGGCGGCCCGGTGGGACGCGTCGACCAGCGCGGTCGGGAGATCCTCGGGCGCCACCAGGCCCCGGTCCTCCACGACGCGCCACGCCGCGTCCTCCGCCGGCGTCCGGGCACCCAGGAGATCGAACCGTCCCGGTCCCGTCTCCGCCACGGCCGCCAGCCCCTGGCGAGCGAGCACCACCTCGATCTGGTCCCGGTGGGGCTCGTGGACCCCGCGAAACACGAAGAAGGCCTCGGAAGCCCCGGTGGGGGCATGGTGCTGCAGGAGCTTGGCCACCACCTCGTCGGCGCAGGAGAAATCCAGCACCGAGACCTCGGACAGGTCGATGAGGGAGAGGGAGCGGTCGCCCATCTCGGCGAGCTGGGCCTCGATGGCCATGCGGACCGCCCGCCCCGTCTGGCGCGTCACGAGGTGGGAGTAGAGCGATGCCACGGTTCTTCGAACCAGGTGTCCCACGTCGATGGCCACGGGGTCCATGGGGAGGTCGGTCATCCGGGCTGCCCCTCCTCCCTGGCGGGAAGCACCATGCTGATCTGGGCGCCGGGGAACGGGGTGAGGCCGTCCTCCAGAGGTGGCGTGTCGTCCCATTCGGGCACCTGTCCGATGCGGGCCGACCCGCTGCGGATGGTGATGGCCCCGTTCCACCGTTGAACCTGACGACGGATCTGCTGGATCCCCTGGCCCCTCCCTGAATCGGGGAAGCGGGTGAGCCCGTGGAGAAATGCCGCCTCGAGGGCGGTGGCGTCGCTCCAGCGGTCGCCGTAGCGCGCGGCGTGCTCGTCGCCCAGGGACCCCCGGAAGCCCCGCCCCAGGTCCATGACCGAGATGACCACCACCCAGCGTCCCAGTCGCCGGGCCCAGTTGTACGCCTGGGCGGCCACCCATCCCGGAGCCTCGGCGTGCTCGATGATGTTCTGGCACACCTCCGAGAGGATGACGCTGAACTGGACGACCGCCGTCGCCGGATAGCCCAGCTTGGAGGCCAGGATGGAGCCGGCCCGGCTCTGAACCCGGTCCACCACACCGTGCACGTCGGCGTTGGCCCGGACGGGCGTGATCTCCAGGAGGACGTCGGAGGCCCCGGCGTTGCGCCGGGGCACCCGGTCCTCGAACTCGAAGACGCCCTGGGCCTCCTCGAAGAACCCCATGCGGCTCAGGTAGCCCAGGACGTCTGCGCTCTCGGGAAGCTCGAGGCGCGGGAGCGCCCCTTGCCGCTCCCGTGCGTGGGCACCTCCCACCAGGAGCGCCAGCATGCCGTTGGGGTCCACCCATCTAAGATGGCGGGCATCCACGAGGCTCCGCGCATCCTCCGACGCCACCACCGCAGAAAAGAAGTCGTCCACGGTCTGGTGATCCATGGAGGCAGGGACCGGTATTACCTGCACCCTCTCACTCCTTCCAATGGGATAGACGTCCGGCCAGGTGCCGGTAGAGTCCTCGTGCACCGCGGTGCTCCACGTTGCGGGAGGCCAGCCTGTTGGCCTCCTGCATGGCGCGCTCCAGGGCGTCTCCCGCCAGGAGCCTGGCGAAGAGGGTCGCCCCCCACACGTCCCCGCACCCGGTGGGATCCCCCTCCCGGGCCGATCCTTCCAGCGGCACCCGCGCCGCGCGGGCCGACGTGGCCCGGGAGAGGCCATCCGACGCCCGCCAGGCGAAGGGATCGGCCTGGAAGTCGCCGCTGGCCACGTACGCCGCGCCACGGGGGCCCAGCGTCACGGTCAGGAGGCGAAGATCGGGGCCCAGGGCCTCGGCGGCCAGGTGCCACGGGTCTCCCGTGACCTGGCCCAGCAGCTCGAACTCGTCCTCGTTCATCTGGACGCCGTCGAAGCAGCGGAGCCAGTCCTTCCACCCCTGCAGCTCCTGGGGCACCCGCTGCCCGTGGGCGGTCATCCCCAGAAAGAGGGAGTGGAGGTCGGCGTAGGTGGGCCCCTCGTACCCGGTGCGCAGGGCCCGGGCCACCGGCAGCGCCATCTCCAGGCCCGAGATGAAGTTCACGTAGAGGGCGTCGCAGAGCTCGACCGGAGGCGCCAGCTCGGGCCAGGTCCACGGCGGGACCCCACCCGTGAGTCGCTCGCACCGGCGCTCGGCGGTGGTGTAGCGGAGCTCCACGCGGTTGTTGGGCTCGGGCACCACCACGATGGCCGACAGGTCGATGCCCGGGACCTCCCGGAGGAAGCGGAAGGCGTCTTCCGCCATGTCCCGCCCCACCTTCAGGATGGGAAGGACGGTCCAGGCCTCGGGAAGCGCCGCGCGCAGCGCCGACAGCGCATAGGCGATGCCCCCCCACTCCTCCACCGGCTCCTTGCGACCGTCCCGATCCAGGATCCGGTCCCACACCATGGTCCCCACCACACCCAGGGTCCGGCCGGACACGCTCAGGCGCCGCCCCGGCGGGACGTGGCTTCGAGGAAGAGGCCCGCCGCGCCTATGACCCCCGCCGTGTGGGGGAGCTGGCCCGGGACGATGCGGCACGCCCGCTCGGCCGTGCGGAAGGCCCGGCGCCGGATCTCCGCACGGAGGGGTCCGAAGAGGTACTCGCCGGCCCGGGTGACGCCCCCCACGATGACCACGACGTCGGGGTTGAGCACGTTGACGATGTTCGCCAGTCCCGCCCCGAGGAGCTTGGCGGTCTCCAGCATGACCTCGCCGGCGTAGGTGTCCCCCTGGAGGATGGCCTCGTAGACGGTCACGGCGGTGATGCGCTCCAGGTCGCCCTGCACCATCTCCGTGAGCATCGACTCGGCCCCGGCCTCCAGCCCCTCCCGGGCACGAGCCGCGATGTTGGGGCCCGACGCATAGGCCTCGAGGCAGCCGTAGTTCCCGCACGTGCATCGGCGGCCGTGGAAGTCGATGGTCATGTGCCCGAGCTCCCCCGCCGACGCCGACGCACCGTGCACCAGGCGCCCGTCCAGGATGAGGCCACCGCCGATCCCCGTCCCCAGGGTCACCCCCACGAGATGCCGGGCGTCCCTTCCGGCACCCAACCAGAACTCTCCCCACGTGGCGCAGTTGGCGTCGTTGTCCAGGGTGGTGGGGAGCCCCACGGCGTGGGCGAGGCGGTCCCGAAGGGGAAAGTCCTTCCAGCCCAGGTTGAAGGCATCGAGGACCACCCCGCGCTCCAGGTCGAGGGGGCCGGGCGATCCGATGCCCACGCCGAGGACGTCCTCACGGGTGCCCCCGGCCTCCCGGAGGCCCGCGGCCAGCACCTCCTCCACGAGCCGGGACAGGTGGCCGATGACCTGGTCCGGCCCGTCCAGGGAAACCGTGGAGCGCGTCCGCAGCGCCAGGGGCGGACCGCCCTCCGCCGGCACCAGGCCCACCACCACGTTGGTGCCGCCGATGTCCACACCCACCACCCACCCCTTCACCCTGCGTCTCCCTGGAGAATGGTGTCGGCGGCCTCGAGAACCTGACGCTCCGTGATGAGGTTCATGCACTCCTCGAACGCCTCGGGGAGAACGGTGCCCCGGCCCTTCCGGGGACACGTATTCTTGAAACACGGCTTGCACGGCAGCGCCGGGCCCGTCACCCGGGCGTCCCGGGCACCTACCGGCCGCACCTCGGCCGGGTCCGACGGACCCCACAGCGTGACCGTGGGTGTTCCCACCGCACCCGCCAGGTGCATGGGACCCGTGTCGTTGGTGACAACGAGATGGCACAGCGAGAGCACCGCCGCCAGCCCCGGGAGGTCGGTGGCCCCCCCTGCGTCCACGGCTCCGGGCACGGCGTCGGCAACCGCCCGGGTAAGCCCACGCTCGCCCGCACCCCCCAGGACGACCGCGCGCGCACCGCCATCGGTCAACGCGCGCGCCACCGCCGCGAAGCGCTCCGTCGGCCATCGCCGGGCAGGCGCGTTGGACCCGGGGAAGAACCCCACCAGCCGACTGCCGCCTCCGTCCAACCGGGCCTTCCACGCCTCCACCGCCGCCGGCGGCGGCTTCAAACGATGATTCTCCGCCGGCGTGCCCGGGTCCTGGT
>JASFRY010000104.1:0-10468 GCA_050114675.1 Gemmatimonadota bacterium
CGCCGGAGCGCCGGGCCGGCGCCCGGTGGGGGCGTATGGCCTCGGACGTGCTCCTGGCCCTGGCGGTCCTCTCCGTGATCCTGGCCCTGGCGTATCCCTGGCTCGCGCGGATCCGGTTCCAGAGCCGCGTGGACGCTGCCGTGTCCGACGTGGAGGCGGTCCGCTCCGCGGCTCTGCGGTACTTCGATGTGAAGGACGGCTGGCCGCCGGAGGGCGAGCCGGGCTCCGCACCGACGGAGCTGGCGCCGTTCCTGCCGGCGGGCCTGTCCATGGCCCGGGCGCCCTACCGGCTCCAGTGGAACCGCTGGGAGACGGTGAGGCCGCCATCTCCCGTGGTGCCGCCCCAGCGGCCGCCCAACCTGGAGGTCCCTTCGGTCGCCGCCTCCCTCCCCAGTCCGGAACCCCGCTTCCTCGCGGTGGCGGGGATCACGATTCATGCCTCCGACCCGTCCCTCCTGGCGGCCCTCCAGGCGCACTACGGGCCGGACCGCTCCCTGGTGCGAGACTCGACCTGGACCCTGGTCCTCCAGGCCCGCTGATCGCCCGGTTGCACGCGGGGAGAACCGCCGCGGCCCGGCCGGGCACGCACGCGAAGCGTCACTCGATCCTCATGGTCACCATGGGATCCACCCGGGTGCCCCGCCGCGCGGGAATCCAGCTCGCCAGCAGCGCCGCCCCACCCAGGAGCGCGACCGCGCCGGCCAACGCCAGGGGATCGGTCGGGCTGATCTGGTAGAGGAGCCCCCGGATGGCCCGTGTCACCAGGAGCGCGGCCCCGATCCCCACCACCAGCCCGGCGAGCACCGTCCCCATGGAAGCCCGGACCACCAGGCCCACCACCGACGTGGGAGCGGCCCCCAGCGCCACCCGGATCCCGATCTCCCGGGTGCGTCGGGCCACGCTGTACGCCACCACGCCGAAGATGCCCACGGTGGCCAGGATCAGCGCCAAGAGGGAGAACCCGCCCATGACGAACATGATGAAGCGTCGCTCCCCCATGGACTGGTGCACGACGTCCGCGAGGCCACGCATCCTGACCGGAATGTCCGGATCTGCGGCGCGCACGGTGGACCGCAGAGCCTGAACCAGCGAGGCTGGATCTCCGTTCGCCGCCTCCACCACGAGGCTTCCGCCGTTCTGCAGGCGGTAGGGACGCTGGCTGTAGGGGAAGTAGACCGTGGGGTACGGGGCCCGGGCGATTCCGCGGTTGTGGATGTCCGCCACCACGCCCACCACCCGGGCGAAGGTATGGTCCCGTTCCGGGTAGAAGTTGTCCATGCCTCCGCCGTTGACCTGCTTGCCCACGGCGTCCTCTCCCGGCCAGTACTGGTCAGCGAAGGACTGGCTGACGATGGCGACCATCTCGTCGTCGGGGCCGTCCTGGGAGCCGAAGAGCCGCCCCTCCAGGAGTGGAATGTCGAGGGCCTCGAAGGCACCGCCGCTGGCCACCACGTAGGCGCCGATCCCGGCCTTGTCCAGGTCGCCGTCCAGCTCCAGGCGGCCGTTGGACACCCCATCCTGGACGGGCACGACGCCCAGGACGCCCGCCGACTGCACTCCCGGGATGGCCTCCACCCGACCCAGGAGATCCGTGTAGAAGCGGCTGTAGTCGGCGAGCTGCGTGTATTTCGAACGGGACAGGGAGATAGGGGCGACCTCCACGTCGGCCGGATCGAAACCGGGGTCCTCGCGCAGGAGCGTGCGGAACGAACGCACCAGGAGGCCGGACCCCACCAGGAGGACCAACGCCAGGGCCACCTCCGTACCCACGAGCATCCTCCAGAGGCGGCTCCGCCCGTCGGCCGCGTTGCCTCGGCTCCCGGACCGCAGCGCCTCGCCGGTGGCGCCACGGGTGAGCCTCAGCGCAGGAAGGAGGCCGAAGAGGATCGCCGTGAGCACCGAGACGCCCACGGTGAAGAGGAGGACGCCGGGGCTGATGCCTACCTCGGCCAGGCGAGGGAGGAAGGCCGGGGCCGCGCGGTGGACTTCGCGCACCACCAGGTAGGCGAGCCCCACGCCTCCCAGGCCGCCGAGGATGGAAATGAGGAGGGACTCGACGAGGAGCTGGCTCACGATGCGGGCTCTGCCCGCGCCCAGGGACGCCCGGACCGCCAGCTCCCGTGCACGGCCGGTGCCGCGGGCCAGGAGGGTGCTGGCCAGGTTCGTGCACGCCACGAGCAGGACGAGGCCGGCGGCGCCCAGAAGGATGTACAGGGGGGTCTCGAGACTCCCTACGACCTCCTCACGGAGCGGAACGGTGAATGCGCCGGTGGCCAGGAAGTCGGGGTCCTCATCCGGTGCGGCCTGGGCCACAACGCGCCTGGTGATGGCGTCGATCTCCTCTCTGGCGCGCTCGAGCGGCACCCCGGGCCCCAGCCGTCCCACCACGTTCCAGTTGTGGCCCGTGCGACTGGCGGACCGCACCTGGGGTTCCGCGGGCACCCACCACCGCGTTTCCCGGGGGTAGCCGGCGCCGTCGGGGACCACCCCCACCACCGACACCTGCTGGCCCAGGATCTCCAGACGGAGGGAGGGAAGCGCCCGCCCACCCAGCTCGTTCTGCCAGAACGACCGGCTGATGACCGCCACGGGGGCGGCGCCGCGCGCGTGGTCCTCGGCCACGGTGAGACGGCCCTGCAGGGGTTTCACGGGAAAGACCTTCCAGTAGTCCTGCCCCACCAGGGCCCCCGGAGCGCGAATGGGCTCGTCTCCGCCCAGCACGGTGACCGTGAAATCGTTGAGGGCGGCCAATGCCGCGAAGCTCGTGCTCTGCTCCCTCCAGTCCACGTAGTTGGGCCACGCCACCGACATGGGTCCGCCACGATTGTTCCGCTCCTGGATCCACACCACCTCGTCGGGTCGCTCGTACGAAAGGGGTCGGAGAAGCACGCCGTTGACCACGCTGAAGATGGCCGTGTTGGCGCCGATCCCCAGCGCGAGCGTGACCAACGCCACCAGGGCGAAGGCCGGGCTCTTGAGCAGCGTGCGCACCGCGTAGCGAAGGTCCTGTCCCATGGTGTCCAACATCCTCGTCCTCCTCACCGCCCGTTCGTGGCTCCTCGTGATGGCCCGGCAGGACCGGGCCACGCTGTCTCGGTCTCCGAAGAGGCGGAGCGCTTCTTCCCGCGCCGCCTCCGGCTCCCAGCCCTGCGCCTCCAGCTCGGCGGCGCGCAGGGCCAGGTGGGCCTCGATCTCCCGGTGCACGTCTTCCGAGACGGACCCGCCGGAGAAGGGAATGCCCATCCTGTCGCCGTCCGACCTCTTCACCGGGCCGCCGGCGCTTCCAGGACGCGGGCCATGGCCGCCACGTAGCGCCTCCACGTCCTCATCCCCGACGTCAACTCGGCGTCACCCGCCGGCGTGAGGCGATAGAACTTCGCCTCGCGCCCCGTGTCGGTGACGCCCCATTCCGCCTCCACCAGACCCCGTTTCTCCAACCGCCTGAGTGCCGGATACAGGGCACCTTCCTCGACCTGGAAAGCGTCCCCGGTCGTCTCCCGGATCCAGCGGGATACGGCATAGCCGTGCATCGCCCCCCGGCTCAGGGTCTTGAGAATGAGCACGTCCAGTGTGCCCTTGAGCAGCTCCAGCGACGATTCCGACATCCTGCGTGACTCCCGATGGCTCGTGTGAGGCGAGGGGCTTACCCATAGCGCCCTTACGCATAAGACTGCGAGGGGTTTCGAAGAGTTGGAATGACGTCTCGAATCCGATGCGGAGGGGTCCTCCCGCCCCGTCCTCCGGTGGGAGAAACCCCTGGGAGGGCGCGACGGGGCCCCCTAGCTTTGGAACAGGACCTTCGCACAAACCTCCGAGGACACCCGGCCTCTCCCCGACATGCCCATGACGGACCAGCCCACCGACCAGAGCCTCCAGCGCACGCACCGCGTGAGCGAGGAGCACGAACGGGCGCGGGCCCTGGCCGAGGTCCTGAGAGACCAGGAGGAACGGGCCCTGGCGAGCCGGGATGCCGAGGGCCGCCGGGCTCGCCGCGCCAGGCTCCGCCGCGGCGCCATGCTCGCCGCCTGGGTGGGGATGGCCTACGTCTGGCTCGTCTCCCCCTCGTGGATCAACGTCCCGCCGCCCGAGCGCCCCAGCCTGGCCAGGGAGGCACAGTCGCTCAGAGTGAATCTCTTCCTCGAGAGCCAGGCCATCGAGGCCTACCGGCGCGAGCGGGGGCGCCTGCCCTACGTGCTGCAGGAAGCCGGGCCGCCCTTCCGCGGAATGCAATACCGGCGGAGAGACAGCCGGTCCTACGAGCTGGAAGCGACGAGCGACCGCCTGCGCATGCGCTACGACTCCCGACAGCCACCCCTGGATTTCGTGGGCTCGGCCGCCTCCGTTCTCGAGACGAAGCCGCCCCTCGACGAAGGAACGGACCGGTGAGGTGGGGCCGTGGAGCAGGAGCGCGGCACGGCGCCTCCGCCCCGCGTGCGTCCAGGGACGGATTCACCCTGGTGGAGCTCATCACGGTAGTCATGGTCATGGGCACGCTGGTCCGCATGTCCGTGCCGAACCTCCACGACCTCCTGCTCAAGGCCCGGGCGACGGAGGTGGCGGGCTACTTCCAGACCGTGCGCTTGGCCGCAATGAGCTATCACGCCGACCACCACCGGTGGCCCGACGACGGATATGCCGGCCTGGTGCCCACCGACCTGGCGCCCTACCTGCCCCAGGGATTCAGCTTCCAGCAGCAGGGCTATCGGCTCGACTGGGAGAGCTGGGCGCTCCCCGACGGCCTCCCCGGGGATGCACCGATCCGGGGGCTGGTGGGGATCTCGGTCGTGACCGGGGACCGGGAGCTGGGCCAGGCGGTGCAGGATCTCCTGGGACACGCCATGGCCCACTACACGCTGGACGACACGTACACCTTCGTCGTCGAGCGCGAGTAGACATGGGGTGCCGTCGAGACCGCGCCCGACCGGCCGGCGCGGCCTCGGACTACCTGAGACCTCCCCATGGGCGTGGGCGACGCCCGATCAGCCCCCTCCGCCCAGCGCCTCGAGGCGCTCCTGGGCACGCCGGTTGTCGGGCTGAATGGCCAGGACCTTCTTGTACAGCTCGATGGCCTGGGTGTTGTCTCCCCCCTGCTCGGCCAGCCCCGCCATGACGAACAGCGTCATGGCCGACTG
This sequence comes from Gemmatimonadota bacterium, assembly GCA_050114675.1. Lineage (GTDB taxonomy): Bacteria > Gemmatimonadota > Gemmatimonadetes > Longimicrobiales > Gaopeijiaceae > SZUA-318. The sequence goes on from JASFRY010000104.1 coordinate 5,133, forward strand.
GGGATGATACTCGAGGTTGAGCTCCAGGAAGCGCTGGGCAGCGGCGGGGTTTTCGTCCGCCAGCTCCCGGGCGAGCTCGACCAGCGGCCGCTCCGAGAAGTCGTAGGACGCCGATCCGTAGTACTGGTCCCGCAGCTTCCGGTACTGGTCCACGGCGAAGTCCAGGTCCTCCTCGTCCAGCGTCTTCTTCACGATGGACTGGATGGGCTCGGGCTTGTGGACGCCGCGGTGGCACGTCCAGCAGGTGACGTTCACCGCCCTCGCCGGCCGGCGGCCCGGCAGGTTGGTCAGGAAGTCCCCGTTGATGGCCTGGACCATCTTCATCATCTCCCGGGCCTTGAGCTTCATGGCCTTGTCGTCGGAAGCGAAGTCGTAGGTGCCCAGAGGGAGCCCCTCTTCGCCCACGTGACAGGTGGAGCATCGGACGCCGAGGGCCTGGGTGAAGCCACGCATCACGGCGGTCAGCCGTTCCTTGGAGACGTCCTTGGGGAAGACCTTGAGGTTGGTGAACTCGTCCGGCACCTGGGCGGCTGCATGGGTCGCGGGGAAGGCGGCGAGGGCCACCAGCAGGGAGACCCGCGCGAGGGCAGCGCGGCGCGGACGCCGGAGGATGGGTTGGGCCATGGGAGGGACTCCGTGTTGGGTTGTTCCGTGCGCACTGGCTCAGACGTGGAGGTGCCTGGCATCTTTCCGGACCGGGAACCGGCCGCCGGAGACGCCCAACGCCCTCCGAGGCCACCAGCTTAGCAAGCCAGACCATGATTCGCACGCACAACCGCCCAGACATCTCGCCCGCGCAGGCCGCCGAGGCCGCCCGCGTCCACTTCGGCCTCACGGGCCAGCTGACGGCGCTCCCGGGCGAGCGGGACCGGAACTATCTCCTGCGGGAGGAAGGCGGCGCCGAGTGGGTCGTGAAGGTCTCCTCCCCGGACGAGCCCGAGGATCAGCTCGCCTTCGAGAGCCGGCTCCTCCTCCGGCTCGGAGAGGAGGGCGACGTGCCCGCCCCCTTGCTCCGGCCGACCGCGGAGGGACAGACGGTGGCGCGTCACCCCCACCCGCAGGGGGGAGCCTGGCGGGTACGCGTCCTGGCCCACCTTCCGGGCCGGGTCATGGCCGATGTACGGCCCTGGACCGACGCGCTCCTGGAGGACCTGGGCCGCCGGGCCGCCGGGCTCGACCTGCGCCTTGCCGCCCTGGACGTGCGCCCACCCGGGCGCTCGGGCTTCATCTGGGCTCTGGACGAGGCAGTCGGGGTCATGGAGCGCGGGCTGCCCCTCCTGGATCCCGAGCAGAGGACGGTGATTCAGCGATGCATGGACGATGCCCGGGACGCCCTGGAACGGGCCCGCGTCCTTCCCCGGCAGCTCATCCACGGCGACCTGAACGACCACAACGTCCTCGTGGATGCCGCAGGACGGGTCTCGGGACTGCTGGACTTCGGCGATGCCCAAGAGGCGCCGGCCGTGTTCGACCTGGCCATCGCCGCGGCCTATGCCATGCTGGGCATCGCCGACCCCCTCCACGCCGGAGCGCGGGTGGTGCGGGGCTATCACCAGGCCCGCCCCCTCAGCGGGACCGAGCTGGACGTGCTCTTCCCCCTGGCCCGTGCCCGCCTGGGGGCCTCGGTGTGCATCGCCGCGTCCCGGCAGGACGCGGGCGAGAGCGAGGTGGACGACTACCTCCTGGTGTCCGAGGCGCCGGCCTGGCAGTGCCTGGAGGTGACGCGGGAGCTGCACCCGCACCTCGCCCGGGCGCATCTGCGCCACGCCTGCGGGCTCGCACCGGTCCCGCGGAGCCCCGATCTGGCGTCGTGGCTCGGCGCCCTCTCCGACATATCTCCCGTGGTGGACGTCCCCGAGGGGAGCGACGCCACGGGGATCGTGGACCTGAGCGTGGGAAGCACGCTCCTGAACGGCCGCGATGCCGAGGATACGCCCGGCTTCACCCGCCGGGTCTTCGGCGCCATGGCCGACGCCGGGCTGACGCTGGGCGTCGGCCGCTACCTGGAGCCCCGGGGCGTCTACCTCTCGGACATCTTCAGCGGCCGCCCCGCCGAGATGCCCGAGCGGCGCACGGTCCACATGGGGATCGACCTGTTCACCGAGGCAGGCGCCCCGGTGTATGCGCCGCTGGCCGCCGTGGTGAAGCGCGTCCACGACAACCGGGGCCGGCTGGACTACGGCCCCACCGTGATCCTGGAGCACGCCTCGCCCTCCGGGCCGTTCTGGACCCTCTACGGACACCTGGAGCGGGCCTCGACAGAGGCGCTGGAAGAGGGGAAGGAGCTGGCCGCCGGCGAGGCGTTCGCGCGCATCGGCCCCTATCCGGAGAACGGCGACTGGCCTCCCCACCTGCACTTCCAGATCATCACCGACCTGGTGGGCTTCACCCACGACTTCCCCGGCGTCGCGGCGCCCCGGGACGTGGAGGTGTGGAAGAGCCTCTCCCCGGACCCGAACCTCGTGCTGCGTCTGCTCCTCCCGACCACGTTCGACCCGCCCCACGACCTCGAGGCGCGCCGACGTCGGCTCCTGGGGCCCAACCTGAGCCTCTCCTACCGGACGCCCATCCACGTCGTGCGCGGGCGCGGTGCGTTCCTGTACGACGGGTGGGGGCGGGCCTACCTGGACTGCGTCAACAACGTGGCCCACGTGGGCCACGAGCACCCGAAGGTCGTGGAGGCGGCCCGGCGCCAGATGGGGGTACTGAACACCAATACCCGGTACCTGCACGAGGGCGTCCTCGCCTACGCCGAGCGTCTGGCCGCCCTCTTCCCCGCTCCCCTGGAGGTGTGCTTCTTCGTCAACTCGGGGAGCGAAGCCAACGAGCTGGCCCTTCGCCTGGCCCGGACGTTCACGGAGCGGCGCGGCGTCGTGGCTCTGGAGGGCGGGTACCACGGCAACACCCAGGGCCTGGTGGAGGTGAGCCACTACAAGTTCAGCAGGGCCGGCGGCGAGGGGGCGCCCCCCTGGGTGCGGGCCGCAGCCATGCCCGACGACTACCGCGGCCGCTACCGGCGCGATGATGCGGAGCGTGCCCGCCGGTACGCCGGCCACGTCGCCGAAGCCGCCGCGTCCCTGGCGGATGCGGGGTATCCGCCGGCCGCCTTCCTGGCCGAGTCCATCCTGTCGTGCGGCGGCCAGGTCGAGCCGCCCCCGGGCTACCTGGAGGCGGCCTACGCGGCGGCCCGGGACGCGGGGGCCGTGTGCATCGCCGACGAGGTGCAGATCGGCTTCGGAAGGGTGGGGTCCGCGACGTGGGGCTTCGAGCTCCAGCGCGTGGTGCCCGACATCGTGACCCTGGGCAAGCCCATGGGGAACGGCCACCCCCTCGGCGGTGTGATCACCACCCGGCCCATCGCGGAGGCCTTCGCCAACGGCATGGAGTTCTTCAGCACCTACGGCGGGAACCCCGTGTCGGCCGCGGCGGGGCTCGCCGTGTTGGACGTGCTCGAGGAGGAAGGGCTTCAGGCCCACGCCGACGCGGTGGGGCAAGCGTTCAGGGATGAGATGGCTTCCCTGGCCCACGCGCATCCGGCGGTGGGCGACGTGCGTGGCCGGGGTCTCTTCCTGGGCGTGGAGATCGTCTCGAGCCGCGACGCGCCCACGCCCGACCGGGAGACGGCGCGCTACGTGGTGGAGCGCATGAAGGAGAAGGGGGTCCTCCTCTCCACCGACGGACCGGACGCCAACGTCATCAAGATCAAGCCCCCCCTCCCGTTCGCGGACAACGACGCCGTGCGGGTGGTCTCGGAGCTCGACCTGGTTCTGGCCGAGGATTTCGTACGCGCCCGATGCAACGGTTGACGAGCGCCGGCCGTCTGATATAGTGTCAACGTGACATTAGTGTCAGCATGACACCATCGACCGGCCCCGGAGGGGCGCCATGACTCCCGACGCCGCCATCGAGCGGTACCTGCCGCTGCATCCCGAAGCCTTCCGCATCCTCCTTGTCCTGCGGGGACAGGAGCTGCACGGCTACGCCATCGTCAAGGAGCTGGAGCGCGACCCCGGCCGGCCGGGACGCGTGCTCCCCGCGAACCTCTACCGGCGCATCCGGACGTTGTCGGAGCAGGGGCTCATCGCGGAGAGCGACGGGCCCGACGCGGAAGACACCGAGCGCCGACGGTACTTCCGCCTCACCCGGCTCGGGGAGGCGGTGGCCCACGCCGAGGCCCTGCGGCTCCAGGAGCTCCTCCGCGGCGCGCAGGACCTCCTGTCCTGAGCTCGCCCGAGCCTGCGACCATGCGTGCGTACCGGCTTCTGCTCTGGCTCTTCCCCCCGGGATTCCGCGCCGCGTACGGCGAGGAGATGGCCCGCCTGTTCCGGGACCGGCACAGCGAGGTCCGGAACCGCCCCGCCGCACGTGCATGGCTGTGGGGATTGGCCGTGGTGGACGTCACGATCCATGCAGCGTGGGAGTGGCTCAGAGAGCTGACCGGTCTGGCGAGGAAGATCTCGAGGGAGGGGATGACGATGAGCGGGTGGATACAGGATCTGAAGCTCGGAGTGCGCAGCCTGGCCCGACGGCCCGGATTCACCCTGGCCGCGGTGGTGACCCTGGCACTGGGCATCGGCGCCAACGTAGCCATCTTCTCCGTGGTGGACGGGGTGCTGCTCCAGCCGCTTCCCTACCCCGACTCCGACGCCCTGGTGGTGGTGGGGAGCGTGGACACGCGGGACGGCACCACGAGCACCACGGTGGACCATCCCGACGTCCGCTACTGGCAGAAGGAGATCCCGGGGCTCATGGTGGCCGGCGTGGCCGGCACCCGCCCCACGCTGACCGGTCTGGGCCAGCCCGAAGTGATCCAGGCCGCCCGGGTCACCGACGGCCTCCTGGCCGTTTTCGGCCTCGAGCCCGAGCTGGGGCGCGACATCCGCCGCGAAGAGGACGTGGCGGGCGGGCCCGACGTGGTGGTGATTTCCCACGCATTCTGGCAGCAGCGCCTGGGCGGCGCCGCCGACGTCATCGGCCGCACCCTGACGCTCAGCGGCAAGACGTGGGAGATCGTGGGCGTGGCGCCTGCCGGTTTCGACTACCCCGACGGTGCCGAGCTGTGGGAGCCCCGGCATCACGACGAGAAGGACTGCGGCCACGGCTGCCGCATCATGGCCGCGGTGGGCCGCATCGCGCCGGGGTCCACCCTGGAGGAAGTACAGTCCCGCCTCGATGCGGCGTCGAAGCACCTGGCCGAGGCGTTCCCGGATCAGCACCGCGACGACCGCACCGTCCTCCACTCCATGCTGGACCAGGAAGTCGGGGGGGTGCGCAACGCCCTCTGGGTGCTCATGGGCGCCGTGGCCATGGTGCTGCTCATCGCGTGCGCCAACGTG
>JASFRY010000105.1:0-10387 GCA_050114675.1 Gemmatimonadota bacterium
GAGCCCAGGCTCGTCCATGCCCACGGTGGGGGCGCGGCGCGGGGTGGTCTCGGGCATGGTGGTCCCTACGACGATGGGGCATGCCCCGTGTCACGCGACGGAACGGCCCCCGAGGCCCGAGGGTAAGGAGCGGGCCGCCACAGCGCCTCCAGGCCGATGGCGATCCGCATCCCTCCCCCGACGAGCCTGTCCCGATCCATGGCCCCAGCGGGTATCCACCACGAAGAAGAGGCGCTCGGAAAAGCCTATGACGCGCGACTCATGCGTCGCCTCCTGGGCTACCTTCGCCCCTACAAGCTCCATGTGGTCGGGGCCATCGCCATCCTCATGGGCGCGTCGGCCATGGAGGTGGTGGGACCCTGGCTGACCCAGCAGGCCATCGACCGGGCCTTCCCCGCGCAGGACGTGGGGCTCCTGGCCAAGCTCGCCCTGGCGTATCTGGGCGCCGTCGTCCTCGGCTTCGTCTTCCAGTACGGCCAGGGCATCCTCACCACCTGGCTCGGTCAGAGCGTCATGTACGATCTCCGGACGGAGATCTTCCGCCGCTTCCAGCGGCTCGACCTCCGGTTCTTCGACAAGAACCCGGTGGGCCGTCTCATGACGCGCATCACCAACGACGTGGAGACGCTCAACGAGCTGTTCAGCTCGGGCGTGGTCTCGGTCTTCGGCGACGTCTTCACGCTGACGTTCATCGTGGTCGCCATGCTCCGCATGGACTGGAAGCTGGCCCTGGTGTCGTTCAGCATCCTGCCCTTCGTGTTCATCGCCGCGTTCGTGTTCCGGGCCAAGGTCCGCGAGGCGTACCGCGACATCCGCGTCCGCCTGGCGCGTCTCAACGCGTACCTCCACGAACGCTTCACCGGCATCCGCGTCGTGCAGCTCTTCAACCGCGAGGAGGCCGACGCCCGGCGTCACGCGGAGCTGAACGAGAGCTACCTGGAGGCCCACCTCCGATCCATCACCTACTACGCCCTCTTCTTCCCCATCATCGAGTTCTTCACCGCCATCGCCCTGGCGCTGATCCTCTGGTACGGGGGCGTGGAGATCCTCCACGGAGGGGTGACCGTGGGTGTCGTCGCGGCGTTCCTCCAGTACGCGCGGCGATTCTTCCGTCCCATCCAGGACCTGTCGGAGAAATACAACCTCCTCCAGGGCGCCATGGCGTCTTCGGAGCGGATCTTCAAGCTGCTGGACCGGGACATCGAGATCGTTGACCCGTCCGAGCCCGCCACCCTGGCCGACCCGGTGCGGGGCGAGATCGAGTTCCGGAACGTGTGGTTCGCGTACGGGGAGCGCGAAGACGGAGAGCCCGACTGGGTGCTCGAGGACGTGAGCTTTCGGGTGGAGCCCGGTGAGAAGCTGGCCATCGTCGGACACACCGGAGCGGGCAAGACCACCGTCATCAACCTGCTCATGCGCTTCTACGACGTGAGCCGGGGGGAGATCCTCCTGGACGGCGTGCCGATCCAGCGCCTCCGCCTCGAGGACCTGCGGGCCCGCCTGGGGCTGGTACTCCAGGACGTCTTCCTCTTCAGCCGGGACGTGGCGTACAACATCCGCCTGGGGTCACCCGACATCGACGACATCCGCGTGCGGGAAGCCGCGGAGCGACTGGGGGCCGCGCCGTTCATCGAGCGCCTGGAGCATGGCTATGGGCAATCGCTGGGCGAGCGGGGCAGCTCCCTCTCCGTGGGAGAGCGTCAGCTCGTGAGCTTCGCCCGGGCCATGGCTTTCGACCCGGAGATCCTCATCCTGGACGAGGCGACGAGCTCGGTGGACTCGGAGATCGAGGAGAAGATCGAGCGGGCCACCGACGAGCTGCTCCGGGACCGCACCTCCCTCATCATCGCCCACCGCCTCTCCACCGTTCAGAACGCCGACCGCATTTTGGTGCTCCATCACGGCGAGTTGCGTGAACAGGGCACCCACGACGAGCTGCTGGAGCTGGGAGGGCTGTATGCTCGCCTCCACGAGCTTCAGTTCGCCAGCGCCGTCGGGTAGCGGTGGGCCGGGCGCCATTGCCTCGGACCGCTCACCCACCGCCTGCGTTCGGAGGACCCCGTCACAAATGGTCCGCGTGACCCCTCATGGGCCGGACGGGCTTGTACCGAGACCAGTCAGCACCTGGCGGACGTGTGCGCTCACGCTCCGGAGCGACGCTTCCAGGCGTTGGGCCATGGCCGCGGCCTCGCCGGCGTCTCCGTTCTCCATGGCCTCGCGGACGCCGGGGAGCGTCTTGACCCCATAGCCCGTGTAGTAGCCCGGTGCATAGAGCTGGTGGCGGAACCAGGGCCTGCCCGGCAGGCCCTCGTCGCTGAGGAAGCCCCGCTCGATGTCCAGCATGAGGCCGTTGAGGGCGTCCACCGCCGCCGGGTCGGGGTTCTCGCTTTCCAGCGTCCCGGCCACGGCGTCGTGGAGCGCGTCGGCAGCGGCCGCGAACTCCTCGTTGGCGGCACGGAGGCCGCTGAGGTCCATTGCCGGACCCTCCTCCCGGGCCTGGGCCTCCAGCTCGTCCAGATACCGGCCGACGGTCTCGGCGGTGGCCCTGTAGTCGAAGGGGAGGATCCGGGCGTTGGCCATGCGGGCAAGGAAGAGGCCCACCACCTCGGCCAGGCGCTCGCCGGTGACGAATCCCGGGTCCCCGAAGGTGGTGAAGTAGTGGTGGGTGTCGTAGCGCGAGTGATAGATCCCGTTGGGCCCGGAGAAGCCCATGTTCAGAGCCGGGATGCCGAGGTGGTCGAGAAAGACCGTGTAGTCGCTCCCCGATCCCAGTGCCCCCACGCGCACGTCGGTGCGCCCGTTCTCCTGCACGAGCGGCGGCATCGAGGGCTCCTCGGCCTCGTCTTCCCCGTCAGTCTCCTGCGTCTGGGCGACCCAGTGCTCATAGACCGTGGTGTCCGCGGCGCGGGGGAACGCCACGGCCCGGGCCACGTCGTTGACCAGGGGCTGCAGCGCATGGGAGCCCGACGCCTCGAAGTTGCCCTGATGGTAGCTCTCCCGGTTCAGGTACACGGCCACCTTGCCGGGGAGCTCGGTGTCATGCTGCTCGCCCCACTCGGTGGAGCCGATGAGCCCCCACTCCTCGGCGTCCCAGCTCGCGATGGCCACGGTGCGCCGGAGACGGTGGCCCGCCCGAGCCTGCTCGGCGAGGGCCCGCGCGGTCTCCAGAAGGGACACCGCGCCGGAGATGGGGTCTCGCCCTCCGAACGTCCACGCGTCCCGGTGGCCTCCGGCCATGATCCAGGTGTCGGGCTCTTCGTCGCCCAGAAGGAGGCCGAAGACGTCCACGATGGGGCGCACGGACCAGTCGAACCGCAGTCGCATGTGCACCCGCGCCGGACCGGACCCGACGTGGTAGTCGAAGGGAAGCCCGCCCTGCCATTCCTCCGGCACCTGCGCGCCGCCCAGGGCTCGCAGGATGGGCTCGGCGTCCCCGTAGGAGATGGGCTGAACCGGGATCTTCTGGAGCGTCGGGACCTCCTCCAGGGGCACCCGTTCGGTCCCCTCCACACTGGGCTCGAACGGAGTCTGGGGATCGCCGGGGTAGAGGGGCATGTCCATCACCGAACCCCGCTGCACGCCCTGGGACGGACGCCACTTCCCCTGAGGCAGCGTGTCGCCCTTCACGAAGCCGTCGTCTTCGGGGTCGGAGTAGATGAGGGCGCCCACGGCGCCGTGCTCGGCCGCCAGCCTCGGCTTGATGCCCCGCCAGCTGTGTCCGTACCGAGCCAGCACGATGCGACCTTCCACCGACACGCCCAGAGAGTCCAGCACCCGGTAATCCTCGGGGATCCCGTAGTTCACGTAGACCACCTCGGCCGTGATGTCGCCGTCGGCGGAATACGCGTTGAAGGTGGGCAGAACCCCTTCCTTCTCCGTGTCCGGATCGCCCGGAAGCGCGGGTTCGGCCAGACGCAGCTCGTAGCGCTCCGGCGCCACGAGCGTCACCTCACGCTCCACCGGATAGGGGAGCAGCACCTCGTAGCGGGCCGTGTAGACCGAGTCGAAGCCGAAGTCCCTGAGGCGCTCGGCGATGTAGCCGGCCAACTCCTCGTTGGCCGGGGTGCCGGCGTGATGGGGCTCCGCGGTGAGGGCGAGGTGGTACTCGTTCATCCGCTCGCCGGACGGAGTCCCCAGGATCCCCGCCTCGATCTCTCGTTGCTCGGTGGCTCCCTCGGCGGTAAAGCCGGGGAGGCTCTGTCCGGAGGGGGAGCAGCCGGCAGACAGCAGGCCGACGACGAGAACGAAGAGCAAGGGCCGCGAGGGGCGAGGGACGGTGCGCATGGCGTGGGCTCCGGTCTGTAGGGATCGGGAAAGAGTGGGTCCCGATGGGAGCCGCTGTCAAAACGATGGGATCGCAACGACTTGGCGTGCACCCTGGATCTTCCGCAGTCGCCTGTTCTGCGTGACCGTCGGGTCGGACACGCGAGCCCGGAGCCACGCCCTTGACCTAAATCTCTTAGGTCATCATACTTGGCCTAACTTCCTTAGGCCAAAGAGATGCGCATGCCCGAAGACACGCTGGCAGTCCTGAAAGGCACCCTCGACTTCCTGGCCCTCCGCACCCTGGCCGGCGGCCAGGAGCTCCACGGCTTCCAGATCCTGGATTGGATCCATCACGCGACCGGTGAGGAGCTCCAGGTGGAGGAGGGCGCCCTCTACCCCGCGCTGCATCGCATGGAGAAGCGGGGCTGGCTCGCCGCGCGCTGGGGCACGTCGGACAAGGGCCGCCGGGCCAAGTACTACCGTCTCACCGCCGCCGGCCGCGCCGCCCTCGAGGAGGAAGAGCAGCGATGGGTCCGCTACGTGGCCGCCGTGGAGCGGGTCGCCCGACCCCAGGAGGGCTGACGTGGATCCCATCCGACGCAAGCGTCTGGACGACGAGATCCGGCACCACATCGAGGAGCGGGTGGACCGTCTGACGGCCCGGGGCGTGTCTCCGGAAGAAGCCCGCCGCCGCGCCGAGGCCTCCTTCGGCGACGTGGACGCCCTTCGGGACGAGCTGGCACGCATCGAAGAGCCGCCCCGCAGCCGGTTGGGACGCGCGCTGGACCGGGTCCGTGCCGACCTTGTCTTCACCCTCCGGCAGATGCGACGGGCGCCGGCCTTCGCCGCCGTGGCCGTCCTCACCCTCGGCCTGGGCATCGGAGCCTCCACCGCCATCTTCGGTCTGGTGAAGGCCGTAGTGTTGGACCCGCTCCCCTATCCCCGGTCCGACCGGCTCGTGAGCTTCAACCAGGTCGCCCCCGACGGGATGCGCTTCTCGGTGTCCGCACCCGACTACCAGGACTTCCGCGACCGGGCCAGGACCGTCCAGGACCTCACCGCCCTGAGCCGCGCCGACCTGACCTACACCGAAGACGGTCGGCCGCAGAACGCCGTGGCCCTCCAGGTCACCGGGAGCTTCTTCTCCCTCTTCGGGGGCGAGCCCATCCAGGGGCGCACCTTCGGCGACGAGGAGTCGGGCCCCTCCCCCCGGAAGCTGGCGGTGGTGAGCCGTTCGTTCTGGGAAGAACATCTCGGGGGCGCCCCCGACGTTCGCGGCCGCTCGCTCGTGTTGGACGACGAGCCCTATGAGATCGTCGGTGTCATGCCGGCAGGGTGGGCTCCCCTTGTGGACGCCGACCTCTGGATCCCCCTCCCGCTGGCGCCGGATCCCGCCCACCGGAGCAACCACGACCTCGACGTCGTGGGGCGATTGGCGCCGGGAGCGACGCTGGCCAGCGCCGGCAAGGACATCCGGGCCGTCGCCGCCGAGCTGGGTCGGGAGTTCCCGGCCAGCAACGGGAACTGGAGCGCCCGGGTCACTCCCCTCAAGGAGGTGCTGGTGGGCCCCCAGCGCATCCAGGCGGGGTGGGTCCTCCTGGGAGCCGTGGGCCTTCTCCTCCTGCTGGCGTGCGCCAGCGTGTCCAACCTGCTCCTGGCCCGGGCCAGCACGCGTGGCCATGAGATGGATCTGCGCTTGAGCCTGGGTGCCGGACGGGCCCGGCTGATCCAGCAGCTACTCACCGAGTCCCTGACCCTGGCCGGCGCCGGAGCCGCCGTGGGTGTGGCCCTGGCCTTCGGGCTTCTCCCGCTCCTCCAGACCCTCAGCCCTCCGGACACGCCTCGGATCACCGAGGCATCGGTGGACGTGGGCGTGATCCTGGCGGCCACGGCCACCGCCGTGGTCACGGGCATCCTCTTCGGTCTGGCGCCTGCGTTCTTCCTGGCCCGGCGAGGCGACCCTCGCTCGGGGCTGTCGGCCGCCCGGGTCACGACCCGAGGGGGAGAGCGGGCACGGGGTCTCCTGGTGGCGGCTCAGGTGGCCGTGTCCCTCACCCTTCTCTTCGGGGCCGGCGTGCTCGGCGCCGGATTCCTTCGCCTCCGCTCGACGGAGACGGGCATGGATCCGGACCACACCCTGGTGGTCCCCCTCATGCTCTCGGGCGACCGCTACTCCATGGGCGAACGAAAGGTCACCGTGGACGCCCTGACCGAGCGCCTGGCGCGGCTTCCCGGCGTCAAATCGGTGGGCACCACCAACATCAACCCGTTCAGCGGCGCCAACACCGTCATCAACGTCAACGTCGAGGGACGGCCCGCCACCCCGGCAACGGCACCCTTCGTGCGTTGGCGGGCGGTATCGGGCGACTACTTCGGGGCTGCCGACCTGCACCTCCTGGCCGGCCGGACCCTGTCGGCCGCTGACGACCGCGAAGACGCCGAGCCCGTGGTAATGGTGACCGAGACCATGGCGCGGCAGCTCTTCGGCGAGCCGGGTGCGGCGCTGGACCAGCGCATCGGGATGGGTTGGGACGGCACCAACTACCGCCGCATCGTGGGTGTCGTGTCGGACCTGGAAGACCGGGAGCTGGAGTCCACGCCCCCGGCCGTCTTCTTCTGGCCGGCTATGGGCGGGCTCAACTGGGCGGTCTTCCTGGTCCGTTACGCACCCGGGGCGCCGCTCTCCACCTCCGCCGACGTGAGGCAGGCCATCTGGGACGTGGACGGGACCCTTCCGGTACCCAGCGTCGTCCGCCTGTCGGGCGCCCTGGGGGCGGCGGCGGCGACCCCGCGCTTCAACGTCCTCATCCTCGGACTGTTCGGCGGCGTGGCCCTGATCCTCTCCCTCATGGCCGTCTACGGGCTGGTCCTCTTCGCCCTCCGCCAGCGGACGCGGGAGATCGGGGTGCGGCTGGCGCTGGGGGCCCGCCCCGGCGGGGTCACGGGAATGCTGGTGCGCCGGGGCATGCGCGTCACTGCCGCGGGGATCGCGGGCGGGGTGCTCCTGTCGGCCACGTTGGCCCTGGCCCTGGACCGGACGCTGGACACCCTCGTGTTCGGAGGGCGGCTCCTCGATCCCCTCTGGCTCGGCGCGGCCACGCTGACGGTGGCGGTGGCAGCGGTGGGCGCTACCTGGATCCCGGCGTCACGGGCCACCCGGGTCGATCCCCGGGAGGCGCTCAGCGCCGAATAGGGCCTCCGCCCGGATTGCCGGGCACGGTGTCGGGGACCGGCGGCTCGCCGTCACCCGGGCCGGCGGTGGTGTCGGCGGATTCGGCACGGGCGGCCGAGTCCGCGCGCTCGGCGGCCCGTGCGCTGTCCGCCCTCGCCCTTCGCTCCGCGGCGCGCGCCGAGTCGGCGGCGGCCTCCGCGGCCTGGACCGAGTCCAGCACCGCCGTGCGCTGCGACACGGGAACGACGCGGTCGGCCACGCGCATGGTGGGCTCCGAGGTGAACCCCGCCGAAGGCTCCAGGGCCTCCTCGGTGTAGTGACTCCCCGGGTTCCAGAGGATCCACTCCTGGATGCCCGCGTCGTACGTCGCCTGGATCTGGGCTCGCACCTCCGGCGCGCCGTACGCCGGCTTCCCCAGGGAGAAGTCCTGGAGCCAGGGGCGCGTGTTGCCGGCACCTTCGACCTCGGCGGAGCGGCGGAGCGCGTCGCCGAGCGCCCGACGCACGATCTCATAGGGGTGGGCGTTGGGCGTCTCGAATCCGAAGCTCCCGTCCCAGTAGTGGCTGGGATACACCATGGGAAGCGCGACGTCGACGGCACCGATGACGAATTCCCACACCTGCCCGATCCCCACGTCCCGGTTCACCGAGGCCGTGACGCCGAACACGTCGGCGGTGACCTTCGTGCCCAGGGGCGCCAGCTCCTCCCTGGAGTACGCGAGGAAGTCGTGAATGGCCTGGGCCTTGGGCTTGTCGCCCGCTCCCGGGTAGACCACGCGGGCCTTCTCCGCCGCGGGGATGTCGGGAAAGCGGATGTAGTCCCACTGGATCTCGGGGAAGCCCATCCGCGCCACTTCCCTGGCGAGGGCCACCGGGTAGGCCCACATGGCCGTGTCGTACGGATTCAGCCACACGATGCCCTTCCCGTCCTTGAAGACGCCGCCGGCCGTGTCCTGCACTGCGAGCTCGGGATGAGCCGCGGTAAGGAGCGGATCCTTCACGATGACGATGCGGGCGATGGGGTAGATGCCCGCGTCGTGGAGCCGGTGCAGAAGCCCTGGCAGGTCGCGGATCCGGATCTCGCCGGTGGCCCCGATCTCCCGGGCCAGGGGCACGCGCGACCGGTGGCTCACATAGCCCGTGGCATCCTTGATGTCGATGACGAAGGTGTTGATCTCCGTCCGTCGGGCCAGGGCCAGCAGCTCCCCCACGCGACGGGTCGAGCCCGCCGCCCACGCGTTCAGGTAGATGCCGCGCACATGCTCGGGATGCTCGAAGTGCAGGCGGCCGTCCGGGAAGGTGTCGGCCGCCGGATCGACGGCTTCCGGGGCCGCCTCGGTCTCGGGCGCCGTGTCCGCGCGGACCTCCGGCACGAGCGCACGGGCTCCCTTCTCAGGCGCCGGCGAGGTGGCGACACCCGCGGTCTCGACATCCGGCGCGTCGGGGAGGAGGGGCAGGGTCGCCGCATCGGCCGTGTCCTCCGGCCCCTGGACCCGGGCGGGTCGGTCGAAGGCCGACGGACCGGCCTCGCACGATGTCGACGCCACGAAGGCGAGAACGGGGAGCCAGCGCCTGCACGGAAGTCTCACCTTCGTCGGCCGCCCGCCTCAGTAGGCCTGCAGGGTGGGATCGACCTCGGCGCGCCAGGCCAGCACCCCACCCTTGAGGTTCACGACGTTGTCGAGGCCCCGATCCCGCAGCAGCCGGACGGCCCAGGCACTTCGACTGCCGGAGCGGCAGTAGATCACCGCCTCGGTCCCGGAGGCGATCTCGTGCATGCGGTGAAGCACCTCGCCGGCGGGAATACGAAGCTGGCCGTGCTCGGGGAGGTCGGCGATGCGTCGCTCGAAATGCTCCCGCACGTCCACCAGCAGCGGAACGTCCCCGTTGTCTAGCCTTGCCTTGAGCTCCGTGGGGGTGATCTCTGGAAGTTGGGGAGAGTCGCTCATGTGCGGGGGGCAGATCCTCGGTGGAGTTCAGGCGAAGAAGGCACCGAGCAGCGCGGCAGATCGCTCGGCGGCGCCCAGGTGGCGCTCAATATAGCCGAAGGCCCGTCGGGCGGCGTAGTTGTGCGTGGCGCCATCGGAGAGCCAGCGCGTGAGAATCCGGCCCAGCGAATCGGCATCGTCCGCGACCTGCGCGCCCTCCTCTGCAAGAAGCTCGCCGGCGGCGCGGGCATTCCGGTGCCGGGGCCCGAAGCACACGGGCAGGCGTGCCGCCGCCGGCTCCAGAACGGAATGGAGCCCGGCGTCGTGGAAGCCCCCACCCACATACGCAACGTCCCCCACGGTGTAGAGATGGGCGAGCACGCCCACCCGGTCCACCACAACCACGTCCACCCCCTCGGCGCTTCCCCGCCCTTCCACGTCGCCCAAAGTCGCCGCACTCCATCCGCTCGTCTCCAACTCGTGCACCAGGGCGGCCACGTGGCCGGCATCGGGCTCGTGGGGAGCGAGGATCACCCGCATCTCCGGGACCCCGGTCCGCGCGGCAAGAAGTGCCGGAAGGAGGACGGCGTCGTCGGCCGGCCAGGTGGAGCCCGCCACCACCGTGGGGCGCCGGTCCGCGATGAACGGTCGAAGGTAGGCGGCCTCGGGGTCGGCGCCACGCGCCCGCTGCGCCGCCGAGTCGATGCCCGGATCGCCTGTGACCTCCAGGGCCGACGACCGCACGCCCAGGGTCCGGAAGCCTTCGGCGTCGGCGCCGCTGATGGCGCCCACCAGCTCCAGCCTCGCCCAGGTGGAGCGCAGCAGTGCCCGAGCCGGCCAACGGGCCCGGCCCGCCCCGGGCGGCACCGTGCCGCCGACCAGGGCACAGGGGACGTTCCGGGCCGCCGCCGCCGCGACCAGGGTGGGCCACACCTCCGTCTTGGTGAACACCAGCACGTCGGGGGAGGCAGCGTCCAGGACCGCCCCCATCTCCCCCGGAAGGTCCCAGGGCAGGTAGCCTG
>JASFRY010000106.1:0-10287 GCA_050114675.1 Gemmatimonadota bacterium
TCTCCGCAACGGTGGTGTACCTCTTCTCGGGCACCATCCTGAACACCGTGATCCTCGCGGCGGTCATGGGGATGGTGGCGGGCATGGGTGGCAACGCGGGGACCCAGGCCCTGGCCGTCACGGTTCGGGTCATCGCCATGGAGCGCGGCACGGGACGCCGGCATGGGGTCGTCATCGGACGCGAGATTCTCGTGGGGCTGGTCAACGGCGCCGTGCTCGGGGCCATCGTTTCCACGGCGGCTTATCTTCTGGAGGGGGATCCCAGGCTCGGTCTCGTGGTCTTCCTGGCCATGTGGGGGAACCAGATGGTGGCGAGCCTGGTGGGTTCGGTGGTGCCGACGGTGTTGGATCGCCTGGGCATCGACCCGGCAGTGGCGTCGTCGGTCTTCGTCACGGCGTGCACCGACCTGTGCGGTTTCCTCTTCTTGCTGGGCCTGGCCACCTCCATCCTGATGTGACGTGAGACGCCTGTTTCGAAGCCTCTCGGTCCTGACGCGCCTCAGCCCCTTCGTGGTGGCGTTTCTCCGTGATCGCAAGCGGTGGATCTTCTTCGGGCAGCCGGTGAAGCGCACCCCCGAGCACCACCGGCACCGGGCCGAGCGCCTCACGGCGCGCCTCGCCGGGTTGGGGCCCACCTTCATCAAGCTCGCCCAGCTGTTCAGCTCCCGGGCCGACATCCTTCCCGAGCCCTATCTGTCGGAGGTCAGCAAGCTGCAGGACCAGGTTCCCGCCGATCCCCCGGAAGAGATCGTGCGCGTCATCCGGGAGGAGCTCGCCTCGGAAGCCGACGAGCTGCTGGCCGGGTTCCAGCGGGAACCCATTGCGGCCGCGTCGCTGGGCCAGGTGCACCGGGCCCGCATCGACGGGCGGGACATCGTGGTCAAGGTGCTGCGTCCCGGCGTCGAGGCCGCGGTGGCTCTGGACCTGGACATCTCGTTCCGCCTTCTCTTCTGGCTGAACATCCTCTTCCCGAACCACCACGTCCGCGCCGTGACCAACGTGGTGCGCGAGTTCAGCGTGCGCGTCCGGGCCGAGATGGACTTCCGCCAGGAGGCGGAGAACATGGAGCGCTTCCGGCGCTTCTTCCGGAGCGAGCGCAGGGTCCGGGCGCCGGATCTGCTGGAACGCTTCACGCGACGCCGCGTCCTCGTCATGGAGCACTGTTCCGGGACCAAGATCGACCACCTGCAAGAAGAATTCCGCACCGGCCGCCTCTCGTTCACCCACGTCATGGAGCGCCTCACCGGGGTCTACCTGCGCATGATGATGGTGGACGGCTTCATGCACGCCGATCCCCACCCCGGGAACATCCTGGTCCAGCAGGACGGCACCCTCATCGTGCTGGACTGGGGAGCCGTCCTCGAGGTGCCGCGGTGGACGCGGCAGTCCATCCTGAACGTGGCCCTGGCCGTGGGCCGCGAGGACATCGACGGCGTCATCAACGAGATGTACCAGATGGGGATGATCAGCCCGGAGGTGTCCCGGGGCGAGATCCGCGAGGCGGCCACCGAGATCCTGCGGATCGTGAAGCGGGCCCAGACCACGAACCGCAAGCGGATCATCGAGGAGATCCTGAGCGAGATCCTGGACACCTTCTACACCTGGCCGCTGATCCTCCCCCAGGAGCTGGTGTACTTCTTCCGCTCCGCGGCGCTCATCGAAGGGCTCGCGTTCCGCTACGACACCGACTTCGACGGCTATTCCTTCATCCGCGGAGTGGTGCGCAAGAACCAGTCCGAGCTGCTGCGCACAACCGGGCACCAGCCGGCGCAGATGGCGCGGAGCTTCATCGACGAAGCCCAGATCGCCGTGCGCCAGGTTCGCGACCTGGTCACCCGGGCCGAGCGGGAGGAGCTGCGCGTCCGCGTGCATCCCCGGGACATGCAGGCCCAGGAGCGCTTCATCAGCCTGCAGGCCCGCCGCCTCCTTCTCAGCATCTTCGCCACCGCCACGGCCGTCATCAGCTCCATCCTCTTCCTGGCGCTTCGCAGCTGGTGGCTGCTGGGGGCGGGCCTTCTGGCGTCGCTGGTCATGTTCGTGGTCATCCTCTTCCTTCCCACGCACCTCCTCGAGAATCCCCTGCGGCACGCGCGGGGCATCCGACCCAACGAATGGCGCTGACCCCACCTCTTCAGGACCTTCTCGCTCGCTTCCGGGACGGCAAGGTGCCGGCCCTGGCCCGTGCCATCACCACGGTGGAGAACGAGCGGGAGGGCTTTCAGGACTTCCTCCACGCGCTTCTGAAGGCCGGTCCCCGCACGAGCCGGGTCGGTGTGACGGGGCCTCCCGGGGCGGGCAAGTCCAGCCTGGTGTCCGGCCTGGCCACGGCGTTCCGGGAAAGGGACGATCGGGTGGGCATCGTGGCGGTGGACCCCACCTCCCCGTATTCGGGCGGAGCGCTCCTGGGGGACCGGATCCGCATGAACGACCTGGCTACCGACCCGGGCATCTTCATTCGCTCCATGGCCACGCGGGGCTCGCTGGGAGGGCTGGCCACCACCACCAAGGAGGTCATCGACCTCATGGACGCCTTCGGGTTCCAGCGTGTCCTGGTGGAGACGGTGGGCGTGGGCCAGACCGAGCTGGAGATCACCGCGGCGGCGGACACGGTGGTGGTGGTCCTGGTGCCCGAGTCGGGTGACGCCATCCAGGCCATGAAGGCCGGCCTCATGGAGATCGCCGACGTCTTCGTTGTGAACAAGGCCGATCGCCCGGGGGCGGAGCGGCTTCTCAAGGAGATCCGGCAGGCGCTCCACCTCCGGGCGGGAAGCACGCTGCACGACGTGCCCGCCCACCACGGCGTGGACTTGAGCCGCGCCATGAAGAAGGAGCGGGAGGCGAGCCCGAAGGAGCCCCGGGGGTGGTCCATCCCCGTCCTCAAGACGGTGGCCCAGACCGGCGAGGGTGTTCCGGAGCTTCTGGAGGTGCTGGACCGGCATGGCGCCTGGCTGCAGGAGAGTGGGGAGCTGGAGATCCGGCGGCGTGCGCGGGCACGCATCCGCGTGCGCGACGTGGTGGACCGGGAGCTGCGGCGCAAAGCGTGGGCATCGGCCATGTCCGACGAGCTCATGGAGACGGGGCTGGACCAGATTCAGCACGGCGACGGCACGCCCTACTCCGTAGCCAGGAAGATCCTGGACGCGCTCCTGGCCGACCCCACAACGCGTTGACCCCCTTCCTCGCCCAGGGACATCTTTGGGGCTGAGGGGTAGCGAAACCGTCTGCCCACGCACCCGTCCACGGAGTTCCGCGATGTCCACCACGGAGAAGGATCTGACCGCCAACGCCGAGCTCGCCGAGCGTGTGCGCCGGCAGGAAGAGGAGCTCGCCAGGCTGCGGGCGCGCCTGGCCGATTGGGAGGCGGCCTACCGGGACATCCCCGAGCGGGAGGCGCTCTTCAGCACCGTGTCGGGTCGCGAGGTGAAGCCGCTCTACACGCCCCTCGACGTGGAAGGGCACGACTACGGGGAGGACGTGGGCGTCCCCGGGGAGTACCCCTTCACGCGGGGTCCGTACACCACCATGTACCGGACGCGCCTGTGGACCATGCGCCAGTTCGCGGGGTTCGCCACGGCGGAGGAGACGAACCAGCGGTACAAGTACCTCCTGGAGCACGGGCAGACCGGCCTGAGCGTAGCCTTCGACTTTCCCACGCTCATGGGCTACGACTCGGACCACCCCCGTTCCCTGGGGGAGGTGGGCGTGTGCGGCGTGGCCATATCCAGCCTGGCCGACATGGAGACCCTCTTCGACGGGATCCCGTTGGACCAGGTGTCGGTGTCCATGACCATCAACGGACCCGCCATCATCCTCTTCTGCTTCTACGTGGCGGCGGCGGAGAAGCAGGGCGTGTCGTCCGACATCCTCCGGGGCACGGTGCAGAACGACATCCTCAAGGAGTACCAGGCCCAGCACGCGTGGGTGTTTCCGCCCGAGCCGGCGCTGCGCTGCATCGTGGACATGTTCGGCTGGTGCAGTGAGCACGCCCCCAAGTACAACCCCATCTCCATCTCGGGCTACCACATCCGGGAGGCAGGCGCCACCGCCGCCCAGGAGCTGGCGTTCACCCTGCGCAACGGCTTCGAGTACGTGGAGCGCGGCATTGCCGCCGGGCTGGACGTGGACACGTTCGCGCCCCGGCTGTCGTTCTTCTTCGACGTGCACAACGACTTCTTCGAGGAGATCGCCAAGTTCCGCGCGGCCCGGCGGATCTGGGCCCGGGGCATGAAGGAGCGCTACGGCGCCCGCAATCCCGAGTCGTGGCGGCTCCGCACCCACGCCCAGACGGCGGGGGTGACCCTCACGGCTCAACAGCCGGAGAACAACGTGGTGCGCGTGGCCTACCAGGCGATGGCCGCTGCCCTGGGTGGGACCCAATCGCTCCACACGAACTCCATGGACGAGACGCTGGCCCTCCCTACCGAGAAGGCCGTGCGCATCGCGCTCAGGACCCAGCAGGTCCTGGCCCACGAGTCCGGCGTCACCAACACCATCGATCCCCTGGCAGGCTCGTACTTCGTGGAGACCCTCACCGACGAGCTCGAGCGGGAGGCGATGGCCATGTTCGAGGAGGTGGATGCCATGGGTGGGGTCGTGCCCGGCATCGAGCGGGGGTGGTTCCAGCAGGCCATCGCCGAATCGGCCATGCGCCAGCAGCGCGAGGTGGAGAGCGCCGCGCGTGTCATCGTGGGCGTGAACGAATTCCAGGAAGGCTCGGGCGACATCGAGATCGAGACGCTGCGCATCGGTCCCACGGTGGAGCAGCGTCAGCGTCAGCGAATGGCGGAGCTGCGGTCGCGTCGTGACGAGGCGCAGGTGGAGAAGACCCTGAGCGCGCTCACCGAGGCGTGTCGTGGCGATGAGAACCTGGTTCCCCGCATCCTGGACTGCGCCAGGGCCTACTGCACGCTGTACGAGATCCGGCACGCCATGGAGGAGGTGTTCGGCGCGTACAAGGAGCCGGTGTTCTTCTGACGCCCCATCTCCCCATGCCGACCGGTGCCACGGGGGCCATGGCCTCGCAGGGGGTGGTCGCCCCCATGGTCGTCGAACGGCCGCCGGCCGCGGGAGCGTGACGTGGAGGGACACGTACGAGCCGTTCTGTTCGATGCGGGAAACACGCTCATCTACGTCCATCCCGAACGGGTGGCCGAGATCCTGCGGGCTGCCGGGGCCCCCGTCGACGCGGCAGGTGTTCGAGAGGCCGAGCGGGCCGCGCGCAGGCGCCTGCACGACGTCATCGACGACGGCCAGCTGGGTACGGAGCCCGAGGTCTGGAGAGCCTATTTCTCGACACTCTTCCGCCGATCGGGTGTGCCGGCGGAGGGCATGGAGCAGGCAGGCCGGATGCTGCGCGACACCCATGCCCACGACCACCTCTGGACCTGGGTGGAGGAGGGCACGGTGGAAGCGCTGGAGGCCCTTGCCGCGGCGGGCTATCGCCTGGCGGTGATCTCCAATGCCGACGGGCGGGTGGAGTCGGTGCTGAGGGATGTGGGGCTCGCGCGTCACTTCGAGTTCGTCATGGACTCGGAGGTGGTGGGCGTGTCCAAGCCCGATCCCACCATCTTCCTCGAGGGATGCCGCCGGCTGGGTCTGGCTCCGGAGGCGTGCCTCTACGTGGGGGACCTCTACCCGGTGGACTACGTGGGCGCGACCGGCGCCGGGCTCCACGGGGTGCTCCTGGACCCGCTGGCCCTCCACCGGGGCCGGGCACCCAGGGTCTCCACCCTGGGCGAGATCGAGTCGTTCCTCTCCAACGGCCTCGGGTCCGGCGGCCCCGCATTTCCCCAAGGGCCCACGCATTCCTAGATTTGAACGCTTTTCGGCGCTTTCGAACCTTCTTCAAGCACGGAGCGGACGCATGTCCGAAGACCGCAAGATCCGCGTCCTCGTCGCCAAGCCGGGCCTGGATGGCCACGACCGCGGGGCCAAGGTCATCGCCGCAGCTTTCCGCGATGCGGGCTTCGAGGTGATCTACACCGGCCTGCACCAGACGCCCGAGATGATCGTGAACGCCGCCGTCCAGGAGGACGTGGACGTGGTGGCCATGTCCGTCCTCTCCGGCGCGCACATGACCCTGTTCCCCCGGGTCAAGAAGCTCTTGGACGAGGCGGGCGCGGACCACGTGCTTCTCACGGGGGGAGGGATCATCCCCGAGGATGACATGACGACGCTGCGGGATCAGGGTGTCGGTCGGCTCTTCGGACCCGGCACCTCCACCGCCGACGCCATCGACTACATCCGGGATTGGTTCGCATCCCGGGCCGCGTGATGGGGCAGGGGTCGCGCCTGGAGGAGGCCCCATGAGCGCGCCCAGGGGACGGCTTGCCGAGCTCGCCGCCGAGCTGCTCGAGCTCCGCCGGCGCCTCCGTGAAGGAGGGGGTGCCCGGCGCATCGAGCGCCAGCATCAGCAGGGGAAGCTCACGGCCCGCGAGCGCCTGGACCTCCTCCTCGACGACGGCGCGCCGTGGGTGGAGGTGGGCCTGCTGGTGGCGCACGATCTCTACGACGGGCAGGCGCCCGGAGCCGGGGTGGTCACGGCCGTGGGCCGCATCGAGGGACGAGAGGCCGTGGTGGTGGCCAACGATGCCACGGTGAAGGCGGGCTCATGGTGGCCGGAGACCATCAAGAAGATGCTCCGCGCGCAGGAGATCGCCATGCGCTGCCGGATCCCCATCGTGTACCTGGTGGACTCGGCCGGCGTGAACCTCCCCTATCAGGGCGGCGTCTTCCCGGGCCAGTACGGGGCGGCGCGGCTCTTCTACTACAACTCCATCATGCGGCGCTATCTGCACGTGCCGCAGCTCGCAGCCGTCATGGGGCCATGCATCGCCGGCGGGGCGTACCTGCCGGCGCTTTCCGATGTGATCCTGATGGTTGAGGGGTCGTCGTTCATGGGGCTGGGAGGCCCCAACCTGGTGAAGGGCGCTACCGGGCAGTCGGTGGATTCGGACGAGCTCGGTGGCGCTCGGGTCCATACCGAGGTCAGCGGCGTGGCCCACTACAGCCTCCCCGACGACGCGTCGTGCATCGCCAAGCTGCGTCAGCTGGTGGGGGAGCTCCCCCGGCATCCCCACCTGGAGCGGCGGGAGCCGACGCCTCCGCGCAGGACGGCCTTCGACCTGTACGACCTGCTCCCCGACGATCACCGCCAGCCCTACGACACCCACGCGGTCCTGGAGTGCATCCTGGACGGCGAGGGGTTGGACGAGTTCCAGCCCGGCCACGCCAAGGAGATGATCTGCGGCACCGGGTTCCTGGACGGCCTGCCGGTCGGCGTCATCGCCAACGCCCGGGGGATGATCAAGAACCCGGACGGCGGCCCCCCGCGCTTCGGCGGGATCGTGTATACCGAGAGCGCGCGCAAAGTGGCCTACTTCATCGAGGCCATGAGCCGCCACGGCACGCCACTCCTCTTCGTCCAGGACGTGTCCGGCTTCATGGTGGGTCCCGAGGCCGAGCACTCGGGCATCATCCGGGCCGGAGCCGAGTTCGTGGAGGCCATGGCGACGGCCACGGTGCCGAAGCTCGTGCTCACGGTGAACCACGCGTCGGGCGCGGGCTACTATGCCATGGCGGGGCAGGGGTTCGACCCCGACTTCATCCTGTCGCTGCCCACGGGGCGCATGGGCGTCATGGAGGGCGAGAGCGCGGTCATGGCCCTCTTCAGCGCCCAGATCGACCGGCTCAAGTCCGAGGGCAAGGTTCCCGACGAGGAGATCACCACGCGCATGGACGAAGTGCGCGCCGAGTACGATCGGCAGCTCGATGCCCGCTTCGCCGGCGCCCGCGGATTCGTGGACGAGGTGGTGGTCGCCGAAGAGATCCGGCCCGCCCTCTCCATCCTGCTCCGCGCTGCGCTGAACAATCCCGGTCCGCACCTGGGTGCCTTCCACCTTCCCGACGGCGTGATCCCGCGCACGGAAGGCTATACGTCGTGAGCGAGCCGGTGGTGCGCCTCGGGGGCGGCCAGGGCTTCTGGGGGGACGACCTTGATGCGCCCGTCCGCCTGGTGGAGGGAGGGCCGCTGGACTACCTCATGCTGGACTATCTGGCGGAGGTGACCATGTCCATCCTCCAGAAGCAGCATGACCGGGATCCTTCCGCCGGGTATGCCCGGGACTTCGTCGCCCTCATGGGACGGATCTGGCCCACGTGCAGGGAGCGGGAGATCACGGTGGTCGCCAACGCGGGGGGCGTGAATCCCTCCGGGTGTGCCGACGCCCTCCTGGAGATGGGCCAGGAGACCGGGCTCTCCGGCCGGGCCCACGTGGGGGTCGTCCACGGCGACGATCTCATGGAGCGGTTGGACACGCTCCTGTCCTCGGGCCAGGAGCTCAGGCACCTGGAGACGGGGGAGCCCCTCTCCACCATTCGCGACCGCGTGCGCAGCGCCAACGCCTACATCGGGGCGGCGCCCGTGGTGGACGCGCTGGGCCGCGGTGCCGACGTGGTCGTGACGGGCCGCGTGGCGGATCCGGCCCTCGCGGCCGCGCCGCTCATCCACGCGTTCGAGTGGGGCATGGACGACCACGACCGCATGGCGTCGGCCGTCCTCGCCGGTCACGTGGTGGAGTGCGGCGCCCAGTCCACCGGCGGGAACTGCATGGCCGAGTGGTGGAGCATTCCCCGTCTCGACGTGGTGGGCTTTCCCGTGGTGGAAGTGGAGGCGTCCGGGGCGTTCACGGTGACGAAGCATCCCGGCACGGGAGGGCGCGTGGACCGGCGATCGGTCACCGAGCAGATCGTCTACGAGATCGGGGATCCCCGCAGCGTGCTCACCCCCGACGTCGTGGCCGACTTCACCACCATCCGACTCACCGAGGAGGGAGCGGACCGGGTCCGGCTCGAAGGGATCCGGGGCCGCGCGCCCACGGGCTTCTACAAGGTATCGGTGGCGTACTCGGCAGGGTGGAGCGCCGCGGGCACGCTGCTCTACACATGGCCCGACGCTCTGGAGAAGGCCAGGGCCGCAGAGGCGATGCTCCGGCGGCGCTTCGAACGACTCCGGCTCGAGCTGGACGAGGTGAACATCGAGTACGTGGGATGGAACGCCGGGCATGGCCCGCTCTCGGGCCCGCCGCCGCCCGACGCCCCCGAGGTGCAGCTCCGGGTGGCCGTGCGCTCCCGGGATCGTGCCTCGGTAGAGCGCTTCTCACGGGAGATGCCGCCGTTGGTGCTCACGGGTCCTCCCTCGGTGACCGGGTACGCGGGGGGGCGCGCCCGGGTGCAGGAGGTGGTGGCCTACTGGCCCGCGCTGGTGGCCCGGGAGGCCGTGGACCCCCACGTCCGGGTGGAGGTGCTCCAGGTATGACCCGGGTCCCCCTTCTCCAGCTCGCCCACGCGCGTTCGGGTGACAAGGGCGACACGTCGAACATCGGCGTCATCGCCTACGAGCCCGAGCTGTATCCGTTCCTGGTGGAGCAGGTGACACCCGAGCGGGTGAAGGCCCACTTCGGCCCCTGGGTCACGGGGAGGGTGGAGCGCTTCGAGCTGCCCAACCTCCACGCGCTCAACTTCATCCTTCACGGCGCGCTGGACGGAGGCGGCACCGTATCGCTGCGCACCGACGCCCAGGGCAAGGTGTTGAGCGCGGCGATGATGAGGCTGGAAGTGGAGGTCCCCGAGGAGGTGGCGCGGCACACGAGGGGATGGGGGCGCGTCCCCCCGGGTTGGACACCGGAGGAGCCATGAGCGACGACGTTCTCCTGAAGCGCGTGGCCGGAGGCGTGGCCACGCTGACCCTGAATCGCCCGGCGAAGCGGAACGCCCTCAACGGGGCGTTGGTGGCCGCGCTCCAGGACGCGTTCGACTCCGCCGCGCGTGACGACACCGTCCGCGTCGTGGCGCTTCGGGGTGCGGGAAAGGACTTCTGCGCCGGTGCGGACCTGGCGGAGCTGGAGCGCATCTCCGACATGAGCGAGGCGGAGAATCTGGCCGACGCACGAGCCCTGGGACGGCTCCTCATCACCATGCGACGGCTGCCCAAGCCCGTGGTGGCCGTGGTGGAAGGACGCGCCCTGGCGGGCGGCTGCGGGCTCGCCACGGCGTGCGACGTGGTCCTGGCCCGGGAGGACGCCGAGCTGGGCTATCCCGAGGTACATCTCGGCTTCGTGCCGGCCATGGTCATGGCCATCCTGCGCCGCAAGGTCACCGAAGGCGCGGCTTTCGAGTTGGTCGTGGGCGGACACGGGGTGAGCGCCGCCGAGGCCCGGGCGCTGGGCCTGGTGACGCGCGTCCTGCCCGCGTCGGGCTTCGATGAGGCCGTGGCGGCCTACCTCGAGG
>JASFRY010000107.1:0-10286 GCA_050114675.1 Gemmatimonadota bacterium
CGTCCGGAGGAGCTGTCGGAACGTCTTGGGCCGGCCCTTGCGGGCCTCCCGCAGCGTGCTGACCGAGCGCTCCGTCAGCGTCAGGATGTCCGGCGCCGTGAGCGTCCGCAGCGTTCGGAGACCGGGACCTGCCTGACTTGCCAGCGCGGCAAGGTCCGATGGATCCACCGTTGTCGCTGCCACCTCCAGCGAGTGGCCGGCGGTGCGGGCGACATCGAGGGCGCCGTTCTTCTCCAGCGCGTCGAGACGGCGCATGGCGATGCCCAGCGCACCGTTGAAGGCCGGCATGAGGTCGGTGACCAGCTCTTCCACCTCCTCGCGGCGTCGGTCCAACGCCTCGACGGCTGTGGCGACGCGGTCGAGCTTGTCCGACAGCGCGCGGATCTCGGCTTCGAGGGTGGCCGGTTGTTCCTGCTGGAAGAGTACGGTGCTCATGTTCAGCTCCATTTCCCTGCGGAGGGCATGCGGGGACCGATGGCGCTCATGTCGGCGCCCTTCAGGAGGAGGTTCCAGTAGGCCCAGCGGAACGCCATCTTGCCCCAATGGTTGGCTTCGCTCTCTTCCAGGAGCGCGAGCGGTCCGGCGCCGGGGAGGGGGAACCGGCCGGGCAGGGGTTCGACGTCGTAGTTGAAGTCGATGAGGACCGCCTTGCCGAATCCGGTCTCGATGAAGCAGTTGGCGTGGCCGTCGAAGGCGGGTTCCAGCTCACGGCCGCCGATCCAGCGCAGCACGTTGTCCAGAAGGACGTCGGCCTGGAAGTGCGCCACCGACCCCGCCTTCGACGAAGGCAGGTTGGTCGCATCGCCGATGACGAAGATATTCGGCCACTCCAGAGCCTTGAGCGTGTGCTTGTCCGTCGGCACGAAGTCGAGATCGTCGCCGAGACCGCTCCGCTGGATGGCTTCGCTTCCGCGGTGAACGGGGATCGTCACGAGGAGGTCGAAGGGGACTTCCCGTCCGTCGTAGCTGGTGAGGGCTCCCTGCTCGTTGTCCACCGAGGCGGCGGCGAACTGCGTTTCGACGCTGATGTTCTTTGCCTCCAGAAGGTCGGAGAGAGCGTCGGAGCAGCGCTGCCGTGTGAAGGGTCCGCTGAGGGGCGTGGCGTACACCAGCTCGACCTCGTTGCGGATGCCCTGTGTATGGAAGTACCAGTCGGCCAGGAAGAGGAACTCCATGGGCGCCACCGGACACTTGATGGGCATGTCGACGACGTTGAGCACCAGCCTCCCGCCCTTCCACGAGCGCAGCGTCTCGCGCAACGCCAGCGCGCCGGGGGGCGTGTAGAAGTCGAACACGCTCTGCCGCCACCTGTCTCCTACGAGCCCCGGGGTCTCGGAGGGCACGATGCGGCTCCCCGTGGCCAGGATGAGGAGGTCGTAGGGAAGGCGCCGTCCGTCGGTGAGGTGCACGAGATTGTGCTCGGCATCGATGCCGTCCAGCTCACCGAACGTGAGCGTGACTCCCTCGGGAATGAAGCGGGAGCGGGGCTTGTAGAGGTCGCGCTCCGTGTAGATACCGAAGGGAATGAAGAGCAGGCCCGGCTGATATGTGTGACGATCGTCCCGGTCCACCAGGGTGATCTGCCACTGACTCTCGTCCAGCGCCCGCCGGAGCTTCACCGCCATCATCGTCCCGGCGGTTCCAGCGCCCAGGATGAGGATCTTCTTCATCGGTTTCCTTCCTGAATTGGTTTGCTCGCGACATACCGTTGAGCAGGGACCGGGCCACGTCCGCGCGAGGGACGCAATGCGTTGTGGCGCAACGGCTTTCGCGGAGTCCGGCCTGGGAAGCACTTTGGAGACGAAACGGGATGTTTCAACGTTATGTTTCGCCGACGAGACGCTGTGTTTCAGGAGCGGCGATGCTGCCGGCCGGACAGGACTCGGCCGGCGGCCACCCGGGGCCTAGAGCCCGTGCTCCTTCATCTTCCGCCACAGCGTGGTGCGGCTCATGCCGAGGATCTCCGCGGCGCGTCCCCGGCGGTAGTGGGCCCGGGCCAGGGCTTCGCGGATCTGCGCCACCTCGGGATGCTCGTCGGTGGGTCCCGGGGCCGGGCTCTCGGCTGGACCCCTGGCCGGGGCGGGCTCGGCGTCTTCGGTCCCCCGGCTCGTGGCCCGGATATCCGGGGGAAGATCTCCCGCGTGGATCGTCTGACCCGAGCACACCGTTACGGCATACTCCAGCGCGTTCTCGAGCTCGCGCACGTTGCCGGGCCAGTCGTAGGTGAGCAGCGCCCGGCTGGCCGTTCCCGCGAGGCGCAGCGAGCGCCCGTGGCGGCGCCCCATCCTTCCGAGCAGCTCCTCGATGAGCCCGGGGAGGTCCTCGCGCCGCTCTCGCAGCGGCGGCACGTCGATGGGAATGACGCGGAGCCGGTAGTAGAGGTCCTCCCGGAAGCGATGCTCCGCGACGGCGGTGGGCAGGTCCGCATTGGTCGCCGCGATGACGCGGGTGTCGACGGTGCGCGTCTCGGTGTCGCCGACACGCTCGAACGTCCGGTGCTGCAGCGCCCTGAGGAGCTTCGCCTGGAGCGCGGGCGCCAGCTCTCCGATCTCGTCGAGAAAGAGCGTCCCGCCCTGCGCCATCTCGAAGCGCCCGACGCGGTCGCGCACCGCGCCCGTGAAGGCGCCCCGCACGTGTCCGAACAGCTCGGACTCCAGGAGCTCTGCCGGGATCGCCGCGCAGTTCACGGCGACGAAGGGACCGGCGCTTCGATGGGACGTGCCGTGGACGGCCCGGGCCAGCAGCTCCTTGCCGGTTCCGCTCTCTCCGGTGATGAGAACGGTGGCGTCGTTGTCCCGCAGGAGGTCGATGAGCCGGAAGATCTTCTGCATGGGGGATGAGCGTCCCACGATGCCGTGATAATGGGTGGACCCCACCTCCCTCTCCTCGGAGCGGTCCGGACGGATCATGACCACGACCCGTACGTCGGGACGGGAGCACCCGTCTTCCTTTCGGATGGGCCCGACCGAGATGGAGGCGCCGAGCCGGCCGCCGCCGGGTGCCGGGAGCCAGGCCTGCCAGCCCTCCTTGCGCTTCCCTGCCAGGACCGAGCGGAGCGAGCCCAGGGGGCCGAAGAGCTCCTGACCGAAGAGGTCGGCGAGGGTGGCGTCCATCAGGCGGTCCTCCGTCCACCCGATGAGGGCGGGGAGGGACGACGAGAAGGCCCGGATTCTCAGCTCCGCGTCGGCGGCGACGAACTCGCGGCCCAGGCTGTTGAGCATCGCCTCGAGCTCGCTGGGGACCATGCAGGACCCGGGGGTGGCGTCGGCGAGTGCCAGCGTCTCCAGGGCGCCCGCCGGCCTTCCCTCTTCGTCCCGCACCACCATCCCGGACCGCACGACCTCGATGCTCGAGCCGTCCTGTCGGTAGAGCGATACCCTGGCATTGTCGACCCGGCCCCGGCGGAAGACCTCACAGCCCTTGAGGCACTCGGTGCACCGGATGAGTCCGATGCAGGGGCGCCCCAGCACCTCGTCCCGGGACATGCCGGTGACGTCCAGGAGGCTCTGGCTCACCTCCACCACGTTGCGGTCGGCGTCGACACGGAAGTATCCGGATCCGGTGAGCTGGCCCAGCTCGTCCAGGGTGTCGTGATTGGGCGTGGTCGGGGTCATGGGGTCCTCGGCGCGCGTTGCAACGAAATGTCCACGTCTTGAATCAATTCGGTGCAACAGCGTCCGGCTGTCGGGAAATGCACGCCGGAGGACGTAGGGCGTCTGAATGTGCCTCAGGGGATGGGGATTCTGGCCTCGAGCTCCGCGGTGAGGTTGTTGACGAGAGAACCCGACCGATCGATCCCTACTCGAAGAAGGGGCAGCTCTTTCCCGCGTCACGGCGTCCACACCAGTAGTGGGTCGCCGTGCAGGCATCGCATCCGTGGCGGCGCCGGAAGGAGAGGACGATGTAGAGCCCGAGGGGGACGATGATGAGGGGGATGGCGGGGATGATGACGAGGCCAAAGAACATGGGTCTCTCCGAGCCTGCCGGTGTGCGCGGCAGAAAGCCGATGGTGATGGGCGGGAGAGCGCTTCCTCAAGCATAACTTCCCACAGCGGGGGCCGACAGGAGAGTGTGGTGGGCGTCGGTGTCGGGGCTGGCAGGGAGACCGTCGCGCGGGGGAGCGACGTGGGGAGCTTCGTCGCCGAGGCGTCGGATCTTCTGGTAGCTACGTGAACCGGCTCCGGGGGTGGAGAGCGGAGCTCCGACGGCGGGGTCGTGGCGGGTGCCGAGGTCCCTCCGTCGGGGCATTGCGGGGTACATGTTGACCTAAGTGTCTATTTTGTATATAGTTACAATTCATGTGCTTCGTCGGTGCCGTGCCGACGTGGAGCACCCGGACCTCGTCAGTCCTCTCCTACGGTCGAAACCCGTCGAGACGCTCCTCGCCGTCTCCGGTCGACTGGCAAACAAAGGATCGTGGCGTTTTGGCACAGGCGACCTTCGACGTTTCGACCACGTCAAACGAACCCGTAGACCCCGACGCTCCACTCTATCGGCACGTGAAACGTCCCGAATGGGGCGTGGCCATACTGGTCCGTGAGAGCGACGACGCCCGCGTCTATCAGTTCGAGGACGGGCAGCTCCGGAAGATCCGGAAGGGGTACTACAAGCTCTTGGAGCTTGCGGACGACATGGACGGCCGCGCCGGCCACATCCGCGAGAATCTGCAGAGGGTCGTGAACGCGGACAGCAGCGACCAGGGCGGAAGCGTCGTCGACGCGGTCTGCCCCTTCTCGGAGCAGGTGGCGCTCTTTACCCGAATCTATCCGGGTGGATTCGAGGACTCCGAGTGGATTGAAGGCCATCGGCGCGCGGAGGGTGCACCGCTGAAGCGACACCGGGGTCCAATTTCCACCGAGGCAAGAGAGACGTTCACACCGGGCCGCTTCGAGGAGGCGCTCTCGTCGGACCGTCACGAAGAGCTGGTCGAGGCCATAGCGGACCTTCTGGCGCGTACGGACCTGGTGCCCGTCTCCCACGCCAAGGCCCTGCGGGGCCTGGAGTCCGAGGAGAAGCGCCGGTACGCAGAGGCGGTGGCGGACCTCCTCCACGGTGACCGCCGCTACGAGGCCCGATTCAAGGACTTCCTGGATACCCTGGAGGCGCTGTTCGACGAGCGCCCGAGCTGGAGAATCGCCACGGCCCTCCCGGGCCTGGTTCAGCCGCAGGAGCACGTTGTCGTGCGTCACTCGGCCTTCCTCCGCCAGGCTGGATCGGTGGCGCCCACAGCTCGCTACACACGACGAGCCACGGTACGGGGCTACAAGAGCTTCCGGCGCGTGGCCACGGGCGTCCGTGAACGTCTGAAGGCCGCCGGGCACGAGCCCCGCGACCTCCTCGACGTGTACGACTTCGTGTGGACGACGCTGCGGACCTCGGCGCTGGAGCATCTGGGCGGAGCGTAGTCCCGGCTGTTTGCCCTACGAGGTCACGACGGCAGCCTCCCTGTGGCGCGCTCCGCCTGGCCGCACCAGCTTAGCGGTCGTCGAAGCTCGGCCCCCGGGACGGAGGTCCTCCCGGCTCGCCGGATTCAGAGCCCCACGCACCAGGAACGCACCGTGAGAGCTTCCGCGGCCCGTCGGTCCACGATGTTCGCCGTCCTCGTCCTCGCCTGCATGGGCCTCCTCGCCCCTGACGGGGCACGTGCCCAGGTGGATTCCTCGCTCTTTTCCTCCATGCGGTACCGGAACATCGGTCCGTTCCGGGGAGGACGCGTCACCACGGTGACAGGGGTGAGAGGAGAGCCCTTCACCTTCTACATGGGAGCCACGGGCGGGGGCGTCTGGAAGACGACCGACGCGGGCACGAGCTGGCACAACGTGTCCGACGGCTACTTCACCACCACGGGGATCGGCGATATCCGGGTCGCTCCGTCGGACCACAACATCATCTACGTGGGCACGGGGGAGTCTCCGGTGCGGGGTGTGAAGACCTCCCACGGCGACGGGATCTACAAGTCCACCGACGCCGGCGAGACGTGGACGCATCTGGGCCTCGAGGCCACGCGCCACATCGCCAAGATCCAGGTGGATCCCCGGGATCCCGACCGGGTGTGGCTCGCCGCCCTGGGCACCCCATGGGGCTACAACCCGGAGCGGGGCATCTACCGCTCCAGCGACGGCGGGAAGACGTGGGACAAGATCCTCTTCGTCAACGACTCCACCGGGTTCGTGGACCTGAGCATGGACGCCCACAACCCGGACCACATGATGGCCACGTCGTGGGAGTTCCGGCGCTTTCCCTGGGCGGTGAAGAGCGGCGGTCCGGGGAGCCGCGTGTGGAAGACCACGGACGGTGGCGACCACTGGCACGAGATCGACGCGGGGCTCCCGGCGCTCAAGGGCAAGATGGGGGTGGCCATCTCGCCGGCAGACCCGAACGTGGTCTACCTGGCGGTGGAGGCCAGGGACAGCCTGGGAGGCGTGTACCGCTCCGACGATGCCGGCGAGACCTTCCGCCAGGTGAGCAACGACCCACGCACCTTCGCCCGAGCGTGGTACTACATGCAGATCATCGCCGACCCCGTGGACGCCGACGAAGTCTGGGTCATGAACTCGGGGCCCATGAAGTCCATCGACGGGGGCCGGACGTACACCCGCATGCCCGACGCCCACGTGGACCATCACGCCCTGTGGATCAACCCCGACGACACCGACATCATGATCAACGGGAACGACGGGGGCGCCGCCGTGACGTTGAACGGGGGCAAGACCTGGTCCACCCAGCTCAACCAGTCCACGGCCCAGATGTACCGCGTGGAGACGGACAACGGGTACCCGTACAAGGTCTACTCGGGTCAGCAGGACGCCAGCGGCATCGTCATCGCCAGCCAGACGCTGGGCGACGGCATCGGCGAGCACGACTGGCAGACCATCCGCTCCGGAGAGTCGGCCACCGTGGCCCTGGATCCCGACAACCCGCGCTACGTCTACACCACGTTCTTCGCGGGCTTCCTGGGCGAGTGGGACGCCGAGACGTGGAACTACCGCATGATCCGGCCCTACGCCGAGCGGGTCTCGGGCGAGCAGCCCAAGAACCTGAAGTACCGGGCCAACTGGAACGGTCCCGTGGAGGTGTCGCCCCACGACCCCGACGTCATCTACTACGGGTCCCAGTACGTCATGAAGTCCACGGACCGGGGCACCACCTGGGAGGTGCTGAGCCCCGACCTGACCCGCAACGACGAGGCGCACCAGGGGAAGGGCGGCTATCCCATCTCCAACGAGCAGATCACCGCCGAGAGCTACAACGACGTCTTCAACATCGAAGAGTCGCCCCTGGTGGAGGGGCTCATCTGGGTAGGCTCCGACGACGGCCTCGTGCACGTCACCCGCGACGGCGGGAAGACGTGGACCAACGTCACGCCCCACGACCTGCCCGAGAGCATCATCAACGTCATCGAGCCCTCGCCCCACGACCCGGCCACCGCCTACTTCGCGGCCACGGCGTACAAGTTCGACGACTTCACACCCTACATCTACAAGACCGACGACTACGGCCAGACGTGGACGAAGATCGTCCGGGGCATCCCCGGCACCACGTTCGCCCGCTCGGTGCGGGAGGACCCCGACCGCAAGGGGCTCCTCTACGCCGGCACCGAGACGGGGCTCTTCGTCTCCTTCGACGACGGCGCCATGTGGCAGCCGCTCCAGCTCGACCTGCCGGAGGTGCCCGTCACCGACATGCGCATCCGCCAGAAAGATCTGGTGGTGTCCACCCAGGGACGGGGGCTGTGGATCCTGGACGACCTGACGCCGCTGCACCAGATCGACGAAGAGGTGGCCGCGGCCGACGTGTGGCTGTACAGGCCCCGGGACACGTACCGCAACATCGGTGGCGGCTATTATGCCGAAGGTGGCCCGGGTGAGAACCCGCCCACGGGCGTGCAGGTGAACTACGTGCTGAAGAACGCCGTGCCCGACGGCACGCCCATGTCCATGGAGATCCTGGACGACGCCGGCCAGGTGGTGTTCTCCGAGCGCACCGATGACACCCGCCCCGACTGCCCCGGCTCGCCCCGGCCGAAGCTCCTGAAGCGGAGCGCCGGAGCCCACCGGTGGAGCTGGAACATGAACGTCGGGCGCTTCCCCTGCTTCGTGGAGATGACCCGGACCTCGCCGGACCTGAGCGCCTACACCGCGCGCCCCGGCCGGTATCAGGTGCGCCTCACGGTGGGGGACGAATCCCAGACGCGGGACTTCCGGATCCTCATGGACCCGCGCCTCGACGGCATCGTGGCCGATCCCGTGGCCCAGTACGCCGAGCTGGATCGGCTGTCCAAGTCGCTCTACGACGCGGCCATCCAGATGGGCCAGGGGGTCAGCGACCTGCGCCAGGTGAAGGACCAGCTCGACGTCATCATGAAGCTGTCCCGGACCGACGACGTGCAGACGGGGGGCGCCGCCCTCGACGGCAAGATGGACGGCTGGATCGAGCAGATCCTCCAGAAGGACCTCAAGACCTTCCAGCACGCGTACCAGTTCGAGGCGCGGCTCATGATGAAGTACAAGGACCTGCTGGGGCGCATGAGCGGCGCCAACATCCCCGTGACCCAGGGCGTGCGTGACGTGACCACCGACTACCTGGCTCAGTGGACCGAGCTCCAGGAGCAGCTCCAGCTCATCAAGGGCCGGGATATCCCGGCCTTCAACCGGGTGCTCGCGCAGGAGGGCTTGCCCCAGCTCTACCTGCCGCGGCCTATAAGCTGAGTGTCGTGACCGGGAGTGCTGGCGGAGCCCGGACGCTCCGCCAGCCCTCCGTGGTCACGACCTGGTGCTGCGCCGCCCGTTCCCCGTGTCGACTTGACACGGACGCGATGAGCGCCTATCCAACGAGGACTTTTCCTCCTGCCCGGGAGCAGCACGTGCGAACCTCGCCTCGCTTCGAACTCACCGCACTTCTCACCATCGCAGTCGTCGGGTGCCAGGGCGATCGGCCCGCGCCCGACGCCATGCCCGCGTCCGACGCGACCGCCGCCGCCGACGCGACGCCCGGCCTCGTGGAGCTCACCGCGGTGGACCGCACCTTCCAGGGCCCCGATTCCGTCGAGGCGGGATGGGTGACGATCCGGTTCACCAACGCGTCCACCATGACCCACTTCGCGGTGGTGGAGCGCATGCCCGAGGGGTACGGTGTGGCGGAGCAGCAGGAGCAGGTGGCGCCCATCTTCCAGGACGGGATGGACCTCCTTGCCGCGGGGAAGGCTGACGAGGCCATGGCCAAGTTCGGGGAAGTTCCCGAGTGGTTCGGCCAGATCGTGTTCACCGGCGGTCCGGGCCTCACGGCGCCCGGCCATACCTCGCAGGCGACGGTGCACCTGGATCCCGGGACGTACATCCTGGAGTGCTACGTGAAGACCGAGGGCATCTTCCACTCCTACAAGCCGGATAGCACGGCGTACGGCATGGTCCACCAGCTCACCGTGACCGCACCCGCGTCTTCCGCAACCGAGCCCCAGGCGTCGACGGACCTCACCCTTTCCAGCGCACGCGGCATCGAGAT
Organism: Gemmatimonadota bacterium; assembly: GCA_050114675.1. GTDB lineage: Bacteria > Gemmatimonadota > Gemmatimonadetes > Longimicrobiales > Gaopeijiaceae > SZUA-318. Next base: position 9,502 of record JASFRY010000107.1, read on the forward strand.
GTCGGGGACCCCCGTGGCGGGCCCCCAGACGGTGGCCGTGCACTTCGAGGACCAGACGGTGCACGAGAACTTCGTGGGCCACGACGTCCACCTCGTACGGCTGGCCGACGACACGGACACCGACGCCCTGGTGTCGTGGATGGACTGGACGCAGGTCGGGGGGCTCCAGACGCCGGCACCCGCCCAGTTCGTGGGCGGGCTGAACGAGCTGCCCGCCGGCATGACGGGCTACATGACCGTGACACTTGAACCCGGGCGCTACGCGTGGATCGCCGAGGTCCCCAACGCCGCCGAGAAGGGGATGCTGAAGGAATTCACCGTGGCACCGTCGAGCTGAGACTCGAGCTCGAGACGAGCCCGAGGCAAGGAGCGCGGGGGCCCTCCAGGGAGGCAATCCCGCCGCCGGGGCGTAGGCCCACGAGACGAAGAGGAGAGGCCGGCTTCCGACGCGCTCGAGGTCGGCCGCTCCGCTACTGCCCTCCAGCCAGCATCCAGAGCTCGGGCTCCCCGTAGCCCCTCTGGCGGAGTGCCGCGAGGATAGGGCGGGCCTCGGTGTCTTGCCCCAGGCGGAGAAGCACTTCGGCCAGGAGCGGTGCGAATTCCTCGCCTCCAGGCCCCTCCGCGAGGGCCCGGGCCCCAGCCAGCGCCGAATTCCAGGCGGCCACGGCCGCAGCGGTGTCGCCGGCCGCCGCCCGGGCCGAGCCCGTCACCACGTTCGCTTCCACGATGCCCGAACGGACGCGCCGCCCATCGGAGGCCGTCGCCTCCAGTACGTCTCGAGCGGC
>JASFRY010000108.1:0-10161 GCA_050114675.1 Gemmatimonadota bacterium
TGGACGCAGAGAGCGCGCGCGGTTTGGAGGGAGTAGGGGTGGCGGTCATCGGGCTGGGAGCCAGCGGACAGGCCGCGGCTCGCCTGGTCCTCAGACAAGGAGGAGAGGTCTATGTCTCGGATGTGCGCACTGATGCCCAGACTGCAGCTGGTGGAGCCGAGCTCCGGGGTCTGGGCGCCGACGTGGAGTGGGGAGGACACGACATCGAGCGACTGGCGGGAGCCCAACTCGTCGTCGTCAGTCCCGGAATCCCCCCGGACGCTCCGGTGCTCCACGCACTCGCAGAGCGTGACGTGCGGTGGATCTCCGAGCCTGAGCTCGCCGTTCGGTTCTTCCATGGTCCACTGATCGGGATCACCGGAACCAATGGAAAGACGACGACGACCCTACTGGTGGCGCATCTCCTCGAGGCGGCCGGACTCCGGGCGGCAGTGGGCGGTAACGTGGGCGGCGGCCTCGCGCCGGCGGCTTCGGAGCTGGCACTGCGTCCCGACCCGCCGGACTGGTACGTCCTCGAGATGAGCTCCTACCAGCTCGCCGGGATCGACACCTTCCGCCCCGACATCGGGGTGGTGACGAACCTGTCGCCGGATCATCTGGACCGGTACGGGAGCGTGGAGGCGTACTACGCCGACAAGGCGCGCCTCTTCGACAATGCCGATCCGTCGAGCCGGTGGGTCCTCCCCGCGGGCGACGACGTCGTGGCCGACCTGGCCGGAGACGCCCCCGGTGCGCGCTACTTCTTCGGCCTCGACGACCGTGGGGGCGCCCACGCCTTCCTGCGCGACGACCGCCTGACCCTCCGCGTCGAAGGGCGGGAGGAGACGCTGCTGGATGCCCGGGACCTGCCGCTACTGGGCCGCCACAACCGGCTCAACGCCCTGGCGGCGGCCCTCACGGCGCGCCTGGCCGGAGCCGATGCGCGCGGGCTGGCGCGCGGGCTCGCCTCGGCCCGTGCCCTGCCGCACCGTCTCGAGCCCGTCGCCGACGCCCGCGGAGTGCTCTGGGTCAACGACTCCAAGGCCACCAACGTGGCCGCCACCCGGAGCGCCCTGGAGAGCCTGTCCCGGCCCGTGATCCTGCTCCTGGGGGGGAAGGACAAGGGCGAGGACTTCGGTCCCCTGCACGACGCCGTGCGGGGGCGTGTGCACGAGGTCATCGCCTTCGGTGCCGCCGGCCCGCGCATCGCGGCGGCCCTGGAGGGGGCGACCCCTGTGACGCTCCTCGACGCGCCGCTGGCGGAGGTGGTGGGGCTGGCTGCCCGCCGCGCCCGTCCCGGCGACATCGTTTTGCTCTCACCGGCGTGCTCGAGCTTCGACATGTTCGAGAACTACGAGGACCGGGGCCGCCGTTTCGCCGCCCTGGCCCGGGAGCTGGCCTGATGGCCGCGCGCCCCCTGGACGTGGCCCCTGCCGGCCCGGTGACGCTCCCCGACTCGGGGATCGGACGGGGATGGGAACCGGCCGCCATCGTCCTGCTCACGCTCCTTCTTCTCTCCTTCGGGCTGGTGACCCTGTACAGCGCGTCGTCGGTCCTGGCGCTCCGGGAGAGCCTCCCCGACACGTACTACGTGCTCCGGCAGGCCGCTGGCGCCGGGATCGGCCTGGTGGTCATGGCCGTGTGTGCGGCCATCCCCTACCGGCTGTGGGGGAAGTGGGCCTGGCCGTTCTACTGGGGATCGGTGGCGCTTCTGGTGCTCATCGTCCTCCCCGGCACCCAGGCCATCGCCCCCGAGATCAACGGCGCCCGGCGCTGGCTCCGCCTCGGAGTGACGTTCCAGCCCTCAGAGTTCGCCAAGATCTCCGTCATCGTGTGGACGGCGGCCATCGCCGTGAAGAAGGCGGGCACGGACCACTTCCGGCGGCTCTCTCTGGGCCTGGGCCCCTTCTTCCTCATGTGGGCCATCCTGCTCCTACCCGTGGCGCTGGAGCCGGACCTCTCCACGTCGGCGCTCATCGCCCTTCTGGGCGTCCTGGTGGTGTTCGCCGCCGGGGCGCGCATCGGACATTTCGTCTTTCTGGGGGCGCTCACGGTCCCCGTGCTGAAGCACCAGCTCGCCGTGGGCTTCCGAGCCCAGCGGGTGGCTGCCTTCCTCAACCCCGCCGCGGACCCGTCGGGCGCCGGCTTCCAGGTGCGCCAGTCACTCGTGGCTCTGGGCTCGGGAGGGCTGACCGGCGTGGGCTTCGGGGAAGGGCGCCAGAAGTTCGGCTTCCTCCCCTACGCCCATAACGACTTCATCTTCGCCATGGTTGGCGAGGAGTGGGGACTTCTCGGCGTGCTCTTTCTCGTGTCCCTCTACTTGTCCATCATCCTCGTGGGCTTCCGCGTCGCGAGCCGGGCGCCGGACCTCTTCGGTGAGCTCCTGGCCATCGGCGTCACCAATCTCATCGCGCTCCAGGCGGTCCTGCACATGGCGGTGGGCCTGGGCCTGGTGCCGCCCACGGGGCTGGCGCTCCCTCTGGTCTCGTACGGACGCTCCAACCTCCTGGTCACGCTGGCGGCGCTCGGAATCCTGGTCTCGGTGGCCCGGGCGGCGCCGGGCGGGAAGGGGGCCCGTGCATGATTCGACGCGCACCGTGGTCGTCTTCTCCGGCGGCGGAACCGGAGGCCACCTCTATCCGGCCCTCGCCCTGGCCGACGCCCTGCAGGTGCTCCGCCCCGACGTACGTCCCTTCTTCGTCGGCGCGTCCCGGGGCGTGGAAGCGCGAATCCTCCCGGCGCAGGGGCGCGAGCACGAGCTCCTTCCGGTGGAGGGGTTCCAGCGCGGCCGCGGTCTGGGGAGCCTCCGCGCCCTGCCGTCCCTGGCGAAGTCCGTCGCCCGCATGTCCCGCCTGTTCGGCCGGCTCGACCCGGAGGCCGTGGTGGTGACCGGCGGCTATGCCGGCGCGCCCGCCGGCCTGGTAGCGGGCATCCGTCGCGTGCCCCTGGTGCTGCAGGAGCAGAACGCCGTGCCCGGCGTCACCACGCGGCTCCTGAGCCGATGGGCCGTCCAGGTCCACGTGGCTTTTCCCGAGGCGGAGGGCCGACTCCCGGCGCGGGCGCGTCGGCGCGTCAGGGTCTCCGGGAACCCGGTTCGCCCCACGCCCCGCCTCGGCCGGGAGGAGGCCCGGCGGGTCTTCGATCTGCCCGACGACGCCGTGGTGGTCCTGGCCGTTGGAGGCAGCCAGGGATCGGCGGCCCTGAACCGCACCCTCCTGGAGGCCGTGGGGGCGGTGGTCGGCGGGACCCTGGACCGACCCGAGGCCGTTCATCTCCTCTGGTCCACGGGTCCGTCGCACCACGGCGCGGTGACGGAGGCCCTCGCGGCCGTCGGGACGCCCCGCTGGGTCCGGGCGCTCCCCTACATCGACGACATGCCTGCCGCCCTCACCGCGTCGGACCTGGCGGTGAGCCGCGCAGGTGCCATGGCCACGGCGGAGCTCCTGAATCACGGACTTCCCGCCGTGCTCGTGCCGCTTCCCACGGCTGCGGCGGACCATCAGACCTTCAATGCCCGCGCGCTGGCCGCAGCCGGCGCCGCCGTGGTGGCGGTGGAGCAGGGCCTGACGGGTCCGGCGCTCTGGCACGAGATGTCGCGACTGGCGGGAGACGACGGGCTGCGGGAGCGCATGCGGGGCGCGGCCCTGGAGCGCGCGCGCCCCGGGGCCGCCGCCGAGATCGCTGCCGACATCGCCGCCCTCCTCCCCGGAGGCGCACGATGACCGGGGTCGACGTGGATCTCCAGGCCCTGGCCCGCACGGCGCCCGTCCACTTCGTCGGCGTGGGCGGCGCCGGGATGTGCGCCCTGGCCGAGCTTCTCCTGCGAGACGGAGGGCAGGTGAGCGGGTGCGACGTCAAGGACTCCCGGGCGCTGCACGACCTGGAGCGCCTGGGCGCCGTCGTGCACGTGGGGCACGACGCCCACCATGTGGACGGTGCGTCGGCGCTGGTCGTGACGTCGGCCATGCCCACCAACCACCCCGAGATCTTCCGCGCCATGGAGGAGGGCATCCCCGTGCTGAAGCGGGCCCAGGCCCTGGGCGCCTGGGTGAACCGGGGTCGCCTCGTGGCCGTGGCCGGAACCCACGGAAAGACCACCACCACCGCCATGGCCACCGAGATCCTGGCGGCGGCGGGACTCGATCCCACCGGCCTGGTCGGGGGACGGGTGGCGCGGTGGGACGGAAACCTGCGCTTCGGAGCGACCGACCTCTACGTGGTGGAGGCCGACGAATACGACCGCTCGTTCCACACGCTGACGCCCGACGTCGCGGTGGTGACCAACGTGGAGGCCGACCACCTGGACGTGTACGGGGATCTGGACGGTGTGCGCACCGGGTTCCGGACCTTCCTGAACGGCGTGCGCGGGGAGGGCCGTGTAGCGGTGTGCGCCGACGACGCCGGTGCCTCGGCGCTCCTGGGTGGTCTCGGCGATCGTGGGTACAGCTATGGGCTGTCCGCAGGCAGCCAACTCCGGGCCGTGGACGTGCGCGTGGACCTGGCATCCACCACCTGCCGCATCGTCGAGGACGGACGGGATCGTGGCACCTTCACCCTCTCCGTGACGGGCCGACACAACCTGCGCAACGCTCTCGGCGCCGCCGCCGCCGCCCGGGTCGTGGGCGCCGACTGGGCTGCCGTGGGCGTGGCGCTGGCCGACTTCCGGGGGGTGGGGCGACGCTTCGAGCGGCTCGGCGAGGCCCGCGGCGTGACCGTGGTGGACGACTACGCCCACCACCCCACCGAGCTCCGCGCCACGCTGGACGCGGCACGCTCCGCATTCCCCGGTCGTCGCCTCGTGGCCGCCTTCCAGCCCCACCTCTACTCCCGGACGCGGGACTTCCACCACGACTTCGGGGAGGCGGTGGCCGCCGCCGACGCCGTGTGGATCACCGACGTTTTCCCGGCCCGGGAGGCACCCATACCGGGCGTGACCGGGGCGCTGGTGTCGGAGTCGGCCGAAGGCGCGGGCGCCGGAGACGTGCATTACGTCCCGGAGCTGGACGCGCTCTCGGCTGCCCTGGCCGAAGCCCTTCGCCCGGGGGACGTCCTGCTGACGATGGGGGCCGGCTCGGTGGAGCGACTGGGCGGTGACGTCCTTCGGCTGCTGGAGGAGGGCGGCAATGCGTAGGGACCTCCGCATCATCCTGGTTACCGCGGGTCTGGCCGCCGTGTGGGCCTTCGGAAGCCGTGTGTCGAACACCGTCACGTCCATGAAGGCCTTCCGGGTCACGAACGTGGACGTCAGGGGGCTCGACTACCTGAGTCGGAGCGACGTGCTCCGCCTCCTGGATCTCCCGTCCGGGACCAGCGTGTGGGCCGACACCGAGCCGTGGGAGCGACGTCTGGCGCGCAGCGCGCTCATCAAGCGTGTGCACGTGGGGCGCCAGATCCCCGGCACGCTCGTCGTGGACGTCACGGAGCGGAGTCCCGTCGCCCTGGTGCCCACGCCGACGCTGGTCCCCGTGGACGAGGACGGTGTGCGCCTGCCCGTGGATCCGGCAGAGCGCCACATGGACCTCCCGGTTCTGGAGCCGTCCGAGCGCCCGGTGCCCGGGGCCCGTCTCCTCCCCACCCACGACCGGGAGCTGGCCGCCGAGGTGGGACGGCTCATGGAAACGGACACCACGTTCCTCCAGCTCGTCTCGGAGGTGGCGTGGCAGGGACCCAATACCGTGGCGGCCCGATGGAGCGAGCCCCAGGTGGAGTTCCTTCTCAGGCCCGGCGCCCCTTCGCGCCGGATCCGGGAGGGGTTGATGGTGCTGGGGGACTTCCTGGGGCGCGAGCCCGGTGAGGTTCCCGCGGTCATCGACTTGAGATACGAGGACCAGGTCGTGGTCCGCAGACACCGATAGGAGAACCATGCGCGCGAACCTCATCGCCGGCCTGGACATCGGAACGACCAAGACATGCGCCGTCATCGGCGAGGTCTCCAGGGACCCCCGGAGGCCCGGCCTCACCATCCTGGGTGTGGGGCAGGCCCGCACCGGCGGTCTTCGGGGGGACCTGGTCACCAACATCGAGGAGATGACCGATTCCATCCGCTCGTCCATCAAGGAAGCCGAGCTCATGGCCGGCGCCACGGTCGACCGCGTCTACGTGGGTATGGGTGGCGATCACGTGCGCGCATCCACCTCCATGGGCGTGGTGGCGGTGACCGAGGACGAGGTGAGCGCCGACGACCTGGAGCGCGTGCACGTGGTGGCCCGGGCCGTGGCCCTGCCCCCGGACCGGGAGATGCTCCACGCCATCCCCCAGGAATACCGGGTGGATCACCAGCGCGGCATCAAGGACCCGCTGGGGATGAGCGGCGTGCGCCTGGAGGCCGAGGTCTTCCTGGTCACGTGTGCCATCACCGCCTCGGCCAACATCCGCAAGGCGGTGAACCGCGCCGGCTACCGGGTGCAGGAGTTGGTCCTGGAACCCCTCGCCGGGGCCCGCGCCGTGCTCACCGAGGACGAGAAGGAAGTAGGCGTCTGCATGGTGGAGATCGGCGCGTCCACCACCGACGTGGCGGCCTACTACGAGGGCAAGATCCGACATGTGTGCATCCTGCCCTTCGGGGGCACCACCCTCACCGCCGACCTGGTCCGGGGCCTGTCCATCCCCTACGCCGAGGCGCAGAAGGCCAAGGAGCACTACGCCACGGCGTACGCCCAGCTCGTGGATCCGCGGGAGACGGTGGAGCTGCCCGGGCCCTCGCCGAATCAGAAGAGGGCCGTGGCCCGGGAGCTCATCGCCCACATCGTGGAGCAGCGCCTGGACGAGATGTTCGGCCTGGTCCAGCAGGAGCTCCAGGACGCGGACCTCATGGACAAGCTGGGAGCCGGCATCGTCGTCACGGGCGGCACCGCGTCCCTTCCGGGGATCGTGGAGCTCGCCCAGCAGATCTTTGCCGCTCCCGTGCGCTACGGCGTGCCTCGGGAGGGGCTCAGCGGGCTCGCCGACTCGGTAGCCCGACCCAAGTTCAGCATCGCCTCCGGCCTCGCCCTCTGGGGCGCGGACCGGTTCGCCGAGACGGGGGAGGGTGCCTCGACGCTCACGTCGGGGGTCCTCACCAAGCTCGGCACGTGGCTGAAGGAGTTCTTCTAGGAGGTCGCATGACCTCCACCGCACAACTACTCAGGAGGGAGTAGCCACCATGATGATCTTCGAGTTCGAAGAGACTCCGATCCAGAACGCTCGCATGAAGGTGGTGGGCGTCGGCGGAGCGGGCGGCAACGCGGTCAACCGCATGATCGACGAGGACCTGGAGGGCGTGGAGTTCATCTCCATGAACACCGACGCACAGGCCCTCAAGAGCTCGCGGGCCCAGGTGACCATCCAGATCGGGAAGAAGCTCACCCGGGGGCTGGGCGCCGGCGCGCGGCCCGAGATCGGGCGCCAGGCCCTGGCCGAGAGCGAGGAAGAGGTGCGTCGCTTCCTGGAAGGTGCGGACCTGGTCTTCGTGACCGCCGGCATGGGCGGGGGCACGGGCACCGGAGCCGCCCCCATGGTGGCCGAGATCGCCCGGGAGATGGGCGCGCTGGTCATCGGCGTCGTGACGCGCCCCTTCTCCTTCGAGGGAAAGAAGCGCGAGCGCCAGGCCCACCTGGGCCTCGCGGAGCTGCGGCGGTGCGTGGACACCATGATCGTGGTCCCCAACGACCGACTCCTCTCGGTGGTCCCCAAGGGCACTTCGTTCCGGGATGCGCTAAAGAAGGCCGACGAGGTGCTGCTTCACGCCACCCAGGGCATCAGCGACCTCATCCGGGTCACCGGCGAGGTGAACGTGGACTTCGCCGACGTGCGCACGATCATGGCCTGCCGTGGCCCGGCCCTCATGGGCACGGGCTTCGGCGAGGGAGACAACCGGGCCCAGGAGGCGGCGCAGGAGGCCATCTCCTCGCCGCTCCTCGACGACGTCTCCATCTCCGGGGCGCGAGGGGTCCTCATCAACATCACGGGCGGCCTGGATCTTGCCATTGACGAGGTAACGCAGATCTCTTCCATTATCCAGGAAGAGGCCGGGGAGGAAGCCGAGATCATCTTCGGCGCCGTCCACGATCCGGAGCTCGAGGGCCAGATCCGTGTGACGGTCATCGCCACGGGATTCGATTCGGCGGAGGAGGAAAAGGTGATCCGTCCCGACTTCCGGCGGCCCCGCGCCCAGCCTCAGCCGCAGCCCAGGGATGAGAAGCCTGCGCCCCAACCCGCCGCGCGTCCGCAGCAGAAGGTCGCGGTGCAGGAAGAGGTCCGGATGGCTGCGGTGGGGGGAGGACGGGCCGAGCCCGTGCTGCCCCTGAACCGGTTCCCAGAGCGCACGGTCACCCGTGAGCAGCTCTCGGAGCTGGACATTCCGACGTTCATTCGCCGCCAGATGGACTGAGTTCCATGTGGCGGTGGACCGCCCGGCGGGATCTCCCTCCCCCGTCGGGCGGTCAGCAGGTCTCATGTCGGAGGGTACGGCGGATCGAATGCGCCTGAAGCGCGTCAACGTACCACGTCGCCTGGTGGCGGCGGCCCTGGCGGCCGCGGCTACGGCTGCGTGCAGCATGGGCGCGCCTCCCGACGTGGGCACGCTGGACCCCATCTACGCCAAGCCCGCCGAGGATGTCCAGGTCCTGAAGCTGGGCCGCAACCAGACGCTGGGTGAGCTCCTTCAGAGTCAGATCGACGCCAACGAGCAGTACAGCCTCCTGCTGGCCTTTCGGGAGCAGGCCAGCCCTCGTCGCATGCAGGAGGGCACGGAGATCACGCTCCGCTTCCGGTCCGACGATCGCTGGCTCCGGCGTGTGGACGTGGCCATCAACCGGGACAAGACCGTCCGTCTGAAGCGGGACGGCCTGGACGGGTGGCAGTCCGAGACCGTGGAGACCCCCGTCTTCGTGGACACCCTCTACACGGCGGGCCGCATCGAGTCGGTGCTGTGGACGTCGGTGATCCGGAATCCTTCGCTGCAGGCGATCCCGGTGGGGGACCGCAACCGCCTCATCGACTACCTGGACCGGGTCTTCCAGTGGCAGGTGGACTTCTCCCGTCAGATCCGCGTCGGGGACACCTATCGCTTCGTCTTCGAGCGTGAGGTGCGGCCCGACGGATCCATGCGCTCGGGACGCCTCCTGGCGGCCGAGCTGGTGAACAGCGGCACCCCCTACTACGCCGTGTACTTCGATCCCAACGGGGACGGCGAAGGCTCGTACTACGACCTGGACGGAAAGTCGGTTCGCCGCGCGTTCCTCCTCAAGCCCCTGGAGTACCGCCGCATCTCGTCCCGCTTCAGCACGGGGCGGATGCACCCCATCCTCAACCGCATCCGGGCCCACAAGGGGATCGACTACGCCGCGGACCGGGGCACCCCGGTGATGGCCACCGCCGACGGCGTGGTCACCATGAGGGGACGCAATGGCGGATACGGCAACATGGTCGAGATCCGCCATCCCAACGGGTTCCGTACGCGCTACGGGCACCTCAGTGCCTTCAAGCGGGGCGTCGTCCTGGGAAGCAGGGTGCACCAGGGCGACATCATCGGGTACGTGGGCATGACTGGCCTGGCCACGGGTCCCCATCTCCACTACGAGATGATCCGCGGCGGGCGCCAGGTGGACCCGCTCTCCGTGGATCTGCCCAAGGGGGACCCCGTGCCGTCCCAGGACCAGGATCGTTGGAACGCGGCCATGACGGCCAGGATGTCCCTCCTGAACAGCATCCCCGAGGCCGGACCGGTGCGCACCGCCGACGTGGTGGCGCAGGCGGACGAGCAGGATCTGGCTGACACCGGAGGGTGATCCGCGCCCTTCTCTTCCTGCTGTTGGCCGGAGCCCTCGGCGCCTACGCGTTCTGGGTCTATCTCCGGGCCGAGCTCCCCGTGGGTGGCCGGCGACTCCTGGCCCTCCTGAGGACCGCGGTCCTCCTCCTCGTGCTGGCGCTGCTCTTCGACGTGCGTCTCCCCTGGGCTTCGCCCCCGGGCGCCCGCGGGCGATGGGCCCTCCTCGACGCCTCCCTGAGCATGGGCGCCGGGGACGGGGGGGCATGGCGCGAGGCGTCGGAGCGCGCCCGGGCCCTGGCGTCGGAGGGATGGACCGTGGTCCCCTTCGGGCAGGGGGTGGCTTCGGACGATCCGTCGACGCCGGAGCAGATCCACACCGATCTCGCGCCGGCGCTCACGCGGGCCACGGAGGCCGGAGTGGGGGAGGTGCGCGT
>JASFRY010000109.1:0-10143 GCA_050114675.1 Gemmatimonadota bacterium
TTCGCTGGAGTCGGTCCTTCCGATGCGCACGCGGGCGCCCAGGGGATCACGGTCACCCAGGACGCGGCGCACGAAGGTCTCGTTCACGATGGCCACCGGATCCCCTTCTTCCCAGATCTCCGCGGCATCGAAGTCCCGCCCGCGGAGAATGGGGATCCCCATGGTTGCGAAGAAGCCACGGGTCACGACGCTCCCGTTGGTCTGGGGAACGTCCCGGTCCGTGGGATACGTCTCACCGTCGGCGGTGACCCACCACTGGCTTCCCCCCATGGCAGGGAGCGACGTCGCCAACGTGGCGCTGACGACTCCGGGCTCTGCCTCCATCCGGTTGGCGAGGCTCTCGAAGAACTCGCGCCATTCCACCGAGCCAGGGTAGTCGGCGCGCTGGAGGATGACCCGACCGGTAAGGACCTGCTCCGGATCGAAGCCCAGGTCCGTGTTCTTGAGGTTCACGATGCTCCGGATCATGAGGCCGGCCGCGATGAGCAGCCCGCAGGAGACCGCGATCTCACCCACCACCAGAGCCGACGTGAGCCGGCTCATGCGTCTGGACGACGAGCCCCGCGCTTCGTCGCGAAGCGCGTCCCCCACCCCCAGCTCCGTGGCGCGCAGTGCCGGCACCAGGCCGGCCGCCACGGTGGCGAACAGGATCACGCCCAGGGCGAAGCCCAGCGCGGGCAGATCCAGGTGGATGTCGATCCAGTACGGTTTTTCGATGTTCACGATGGCGGCGCTGAACGCCTCCACGCCCAGGTAGGCCAACCCGATCCCCAGCACGCCGCCCAGGACCGCGATGACCATAACCTCGGCCATCATCTGCCGAACCACCCTGAAGCGGCTGGCCCCCAGCGCCGTTCGAATGGCCACCTCCCTTCCCCGGGCCGCCGACCGGGCCAGAAGCAGGTTCGCCACATTGGCGCATGCTATGAGGAGCACCCCGAACGTCGCCGCCAACATCAGGAACATCACCGCCGTGATCTGGGGCGGCATGGAGCTCTCGGCGAAGGGCGCCGCCCACATGCGCACGTCCTGGTTCTCTTCGGGATAGATGGCCTCGATGTCGCGGGAGATCTTGTCCAACGACGCGTTCACGGTCTCCGGCGTGACATCCGGCCGGTGGCGTCCGTACACCACCATGTGAGCGGACCGGCGGGGAGTCGTGGCGGGGTCGTGGTGATAGGGCATCCACGCCACCTGCATGAACGGGAAGCGGAAGCCCTCGGGCATGACGCCGATCACCTCGGCGGCTTCGCCGTTCACCCGGATGGTCCGGCCCAGAATGCCGCGATCCCCGCTGAAGCGCTGCTGCCAGAGGTCGTAGCCCAGCACGATGCGCGGTGGTGCGTCGGGAGCGTCGTCCCCCGGCTCGAACACGCGCCCCAGGAGCGGCGGAACGCCCACCACCGAGAGACCGTTGGCCGACACCAGGGCGCCCAGCACTCGCTCGGGGGGCGCCTCCTCCCCCGCCAGGTTGAACGACGCCCACTGGAAGGCCCCCAGCTCCTCGAACACGGTCTGGCGTTCCTGCAGATCCAGGTAGTCGTGGAGGGGAACACCGTTCTGCTGGATGTCCAGACGATCGATGCGCTCATCCACGTACATCAGGCGGTGGGCGGCGGGGACGGGCAGCCCTCTCAGGACCGTGCCGTCCAGAGCGCTGTATGTGTGTGTCGTGAGCCCGACCCCCAAAGCGATGGTCAGCACAGCGACGAGGGACAGCCCCGGAGTCTTGAGCAGCATACGCACACCGAAGCGCAGGTCAGCCAACAGGGTCCTCATGGGTTCTCCCCCCCTTCTGTCCCGATCAGTCCTCATGCCCACCCACGCGTATCGCAGGCCCAGGGCCAATGCCTCCCTCCAGTACCATATGCGTGCCCAGCGCTCACCTCGGCGCGCGACCACTTCGGCGAACTCCAGGTGGAGGTCCCCGATGATGCTCAGCCCTCGAAGTCCGACGGGGAGCGCCCTCTCCAGAAGCCGGTCCGCCCCGGGGGGCGGTCCCTGGGCCCGCTTCACCGGGTCTCCTCGAACTCGTCCAGGCCGCGCCACAGGTTCGTCAGCGCCCAGCGCGAGCGGCGAAGCTCCTCGAGTCCCGCGGGCGTCACCGTGAAGTGGCGCTGGGGAAGCGCGGAAGGACCACGTTCCGCGGGGCGGACCTCCCAGGTCAGGTATCCCTTCGACTCCAGGCGGTCCAACGTCGTGTAGAAGGCGCCCTTGGACACGGACCGGTCCGCGGAGACCTCGAGCTCCTTGCGGACCTCGTACCCGTTGGCGTGATCACGGCGCTGCAAGATGGCCAGGAGGACCATCTGCTCGAACTCGCCGAGGTATCCGTTGTTTGCCACGGGGCCGCTCTCCTCATCGGATGTTCTTCGAAGGCGGCCTACTTTGTAGACCACAGAGAGATGTACGAGCCCGGGGGGCGAGGTGTTTCACATGGGGGACGTGGGAACGTCCGCCGGCTCGCCGGAGACGTGACGGCCCCGCCGTGGGCCGGTAGACGGTGGCTCATCCCATCGATTCAGGCCAGGCTTGGCGACTCGGCGTCCTTGTCCCGGGGTTCCGGCGCTCTGCTATGCGGCGCCGTTTCGGGTCTCCTCGACCACCCGAAGGAGCTCCCCAACCGTGGTGTGGCTCTCGAGCGGGTGGCGAAGGTTGATCTGCGGGTTGATCCGGTAGGAGTTGCGCCTGCCATCCCGCTCGCGGGCGATCACACCGGCTTCCTCCAACTCGTGGACGATTCGCTGAACGGAACGTTCGGTGATACCCACCAGCTCGGCGACGTCCCGCAGCCGCACCTGCGAGTCCCGGTAGAGGCACAGCAATACGTGGGAGTGGTTGGTGAGGAACGTCCACGAGGCCTCGGCCGGCGGGGCGTTGTCAGCAACCATGCGCGGACTCCTTCATAGGCGAGGGCTTGTCACGGTCTAATATACGACATATGTATCCTGTTACATATTTCATGAAACAGGGATCGTTATCTTGTCCTTTTCATCTTACACGGCCCTCCGGGGCGGCGCATCATGAGCAACCAAGGCCCAGGGCCAGTCTGCTGGGACGAAGGCCTCTCCCTCCTGGCCGCCTCTGCTCGGTGTAGCAACGAATGATGCAGACCATCTATCCCTGGATGGTGCTGGCGCCGGCCATGCTGATGCTCCTGAGCGTGGGCGTTCCGAGCGGCTTCGCGAACCGGCACGTTGCGCTCATGAAGCGGGTGAGCCTCTGGCAGACGGGGACTGCACTCGCACTCTCCCTGGCCTCCGCCGTCTTCCTCGCCTTCTCCGGTCCCGTCGATGCGGCCCTGGTGCGCTTCGGTTCCCGAGGCGCGGTCACCTTCGGAACCTACTTCGACAGTCTCGCGGCGGTGATGATGCTGCTCATCGCCGTCCTGGGCTTCGTGGTCGTCCGATTCAGCGTGCGCTACCTGGAAGGTGAGTCGACCCAGGGACGATTCCTGCGGTGGATGTCCTTCACGCTGGGGTCCGTCCTCATGCTCGTGCTGGCCCGCGACCTGGTGATGTTCACGGTGCTGTGGATGTGCACGAGCTTCGGCCTCCATCAGCTGCTGACCCACTATCCCGAGCGCACCTGGGGCGTCTGGGCGGCACGCAAGAAGTTCCTCATCAGCCGATTCGGCGACGTGATGTTGATTGCGGCCCTCTGGCTGACGTGGCGGACCTTCGGCTCCTTCGACTACAGCCGGGTCTTCGCTGAGGCTCAGGCCATGCGCTTGGCCGGCGACGGTAGCATGGCGGCCTCGGCCATCGGCCTCCTCCTCGCTCTGGGGGCGATGACGAAGTCGGCTCAGGTGCCGTTCCATTCCTGGCTTCCGGACACCATGGACGTGCCGACACCCGTCTCGGCGCTCATGCACGCGGGCATCATCAATGCGGGCGGTGTCCTCGTCATCCGGATGAGCCCCCTCGTCGAGCTCTCCCCCTCTTCCATGGGCCTGCTTGCCGTGGTGGGGGCGACCACGGCGCTCCTCGGGTCGGTGGTGATGCTCACCCAGACGCGCGTGAAGCGTTCGCTGGCCTACTCGACCATCGCGCAGATGGGCTTCATGACCCTGGAGTGTGGGCTGGGGGCCTTCTCTGCGGCACTCCTGCATATCGTCGCACACTCCGCGTACAAGGCCCATGCCTTCCTGTCGTCGGGGAGCGTCCTCGAGCAGGTCGCCGGAACCCGTGTCGCATCTCCGCGGCCCGTGGGCGCACGCGGACTCCTGGCGACCCTGATGGCATCGTGCGCGGTGAGCTTCGGCCTGGTCGCGTCCACGGGGTGGATGGCCACGTCGCTGGGCGCCTCGGCCCACGGAACGGTGGTCCTGTCCGTCGTGCTCGGGATCGCCCTGACGCAGATCATCTGGAGCGCGATGCAGACGGGGCACGCCGGGGTGGCGCTCCGGGGCACCCTTGCAGCGGCGGGGATCGCTGTTGCCTACTGCGCGGGCTTCGTCGTCATGGATCACCTGCTCGCAGCCTCGGTCTCGCACCCCGTCGCTCCTGCATCGAGCTGGCACCTCTTCATCGTGGCGTTCGTGGTGGCGGGGTTCATCGGCCTGCTGTTCTTGGGCTCCCTCGCCCGGAGGTATGCGCATCTCCCGATGATGCAGCGCCTCTACGTCGCCTCCGTGAACGCCTTCTACCTCGAGTCGTTCCTGCATCGGTTCACGGCGTGGGTCTGGCGCCGGCCCATGCCCGTGTACTGAGCCTTCCCACTTCCCTCCTGGAGATCCCGCTCGTGACCCAGCTCGCGGTCCGCGAAGCCGAAGCCCGACCGTCCCGCCGCGTCGCACCGGCGGCCGACGCCGACCAACTTCTCGAGGTCCTCGCGGAGCTGCACCGCGTGGTGCCACCCATGTGGCCCCTGGCCGATTTCGCCGCGGTCAACCCGTTCGCCGGCGTGACCCACCGCCGGTTCCTCGAGGTGAGACAGGCGCACCGTGAGCTGCGCGACTGCGACCTGCTCATGGACGGGGCCCACTTCCGATCCCTCCTGGCCGATGGACGGATCACGCGAGGCGACCTCGTGAAGGGGTACCGATCCTGTGCGCAGGCCTACCCGGAGTGGTATGCCGAGATGGGTCTGGCCGACGTCGAGGCGTGGGTCGAGCATCCCGAAGGGGTCACCGGGACAAACCCCGATGCGCGGGGGCCGCGCTACCGTACCGTGGCCGCGGTCGTCGATGCGCGGGCCGGCACCTCATGGGAGCGCGCCATCGCGAACGAGGTGGGGCGGCAGTGCGAGGCACACTTCGACGGCGGTCAAGCGCAGTGGTCGAGCCCGTGGACGGGTCTCCCTCTCTTCGCCGCCTGGCGCGCGCGGGCTCGGTTCGACCGGAGACTGCAGCAGCTCGGGATGACGGCCCTGGACGATGTGGTCACAGGGCTGGCGGACCGCCCGGCGGAGGCGCTGCAGGAGCTCCTCGGCGAGCTCGGGGTGCCATCCGAGCGCCGTCGCGGCTTGGTCCTGGCCCAGGCCATGTCGGTCTTCGGGTGGGCGTCCTACATCCGGCATCGAGTGGGTGATGCGTCAGCCTCCGACGACGACCTCGTGGGGCTCGTCGCCATTCGCCTCGCATACGACGTGGCCCTGTTCCGGAGCAGGGGGGCTCTGGAGGATCGCCGGGAACTCTGGCCCCACTCCGACGACGCAGAACCTTCGGCATCGCGCCCCTCACAGCCGGATCTGGTGCGACTCGTGCTGCAGGCGGCTCGTGAGACGGCCTACCGCCGAGACCTCCTGGCGGCGCTCGGCCCCCCGGACGGGGACGCCGTCTCCGGCCCGGCGGAGCGGAAGCTCGCGCAGATGGTCTTCTGCATCGACGTGCGCTCCGAGGTGATGCGCCGCCACCTGGAATCCCTCGGGGGCGACATCGACACCAGCGGCTTCGCCGGTTTCTTCGGCATTCCCATGGCGTACCTACCTCTCGGCGAATCGGAGCCGGTCGCGCAGTGTCCGGTGTTGGTCGAGCCCTCCCTGAGGGTGCGGGAGTCCACCGGGCCGGACGCTCGAGAGAACGCGCGTGCGTTGGCGAGGAGGCGCTCCACCAGGCTCACCCGGAAGGTCTGGAAGGGCTTTCAGTCCTCGGCGGCGTCCTGCTTCTCCTTCGTGGAGAGCGTGGGTCTGCTGTACGTCGGAAAGCTCATCTCGAGCACGCTCGGGATCACGCCCGCGGCTGGTCGGACCCGGTTCGACGGGATCGAGGGGGGCCTGCGCGAGCGCCTCGGTCCCGACCTGGAGGTAGGGCTCGACCCGGACCTCACCCTCGAGGCCAGGGCGGACCTGGCCGAGGCCATGCTGCGGAACCTGGGGTGCACCGACGACTTCGCGCGTCTGGTCGTCCTGTGCGGTCACGGCACCGATCTGGTCAACAACCCCTATGCGGCTGCGTATCAATGCGGCGCTTGCGGGGGGCACTCCGGCGAGGTCAACGCCCGCTTCGGCGCCAAGCTCCTCAACGAGCCGAACGTGAGGCGTGCGCTGGCGATGCGTGGCATCGAGATCCCGGACGACACCTGGTTCCTCGCGGCGGTCCACCTGACCACCAGCGATGAGATCGTCTTCCACGACACCCACGCGCTTCCGTCGGCCTTCCGGAGTGCTCTGGACGAGCTCCGGTCGAGGGTGAAGCGGGCGGGGGAGCTGACCCGCCTGGAGCGGTCGGCGCGGATCCCGAACGCCTCCGCCGGGGACCTTCCCCGTCGAGCCCGGGATTGGGCGGAGCTCCGTCCGGAGTGGGGTCTCGCGGGCAACGCGGCCTTCATCGTGGCGCCCCGTCATCGAACGCGGGGGGTCGATCTCGGGGGGCGGGCCTTCCTGCACGATTACGATCCGAGGAAGGACCCCGACGGCCGGGTGCTGGAGCTCATCATGACGGCGCCCATGATCGTGACCAGCTGGATCAACCTCCAGTACTACGCTTCGACCGTGGACAACCGCGCGTTCGGCGCGGGGAACAAGGTGATCCACAACGTCACCGGCCACATCGGCGTCGTGCAGGGGAACGGTGGGGATCTGGCCACCGGATTGCCCTGGCAGGCGGTAAGCGACGGGGAGAGACTCCAGCACGAGCCCCTTCGCCTCTCAGTCCTCATCGAAGCCCCACGTGATCGGGTCGAGTCGATCCTCGAGAGGCACGAGTCGGTGAGAGACCTGGTGACGAACGACTGGCTCACCTTGATCGTGCTGGACTCCGAAGGCCAGGCGTCTCGGTGGACGTCTCATGGGACCTGGGAGCTGGTGGA
Organism: Gemmatimonadota bacterium; assembly: GCA_050114675.1. Lineage (GTDB taxonomy): Bacteria > Gemmatimonadota > Gemmatimonadetes > Longimicrobiales > Gaopeijiaceae > SZUA-318. The sequence goes on from JASFRY010000109.1 coordinate 7,251, forward strand.
GCCGACATAGAAGGGAGGCGCGGGATCCCATGTTCCTGTCGTCGTGGTCATCCCGCGTTGCTGGGCACGCCTTTCGGTCGGTGGCGAAGCCAGAGCATGCCGTCTTTGCGTCGCCCGGCGGCTTCCAGGGCGAGCCGGCAGGGAGAGGTGTGAGGCCGTTCTCGAGTGCCAGGTCCAACTGGTGCGCCAGCGTCGCGCGCGGTTGAGGTTTCCGGCTCAGCGCGACTCCCGAATCATGAGGGCCGTTCCGTGGTAGTCCGCCGGGTCGACGCCGTCCACCGTCTGCGTCTTGCGGCCGTCGGGGCTCAAGAACGTCACCTCTACGCGCACCGGCGCCATGGCCTTCAACCCGAAGTGTACGGGCGCCGCCATCTGCGAGTTGTAGCCGCCCCAGGCGACCACCGGCCTGGTGGCCAGAATGCGCCCCGAGGAGTCGTACAGCCGGATCTCCGCGCCGAAGCGCGTGTGATGGCCGTTGGCGTCGAGCACCAGCACGCTCAGGCTCCGTGCCTTCGTCGATTCGGGGAGCGTGTTCCGGAACAGGAAGTGACCGCCGACGGGGCCGTACCCGTCGGTGAGGGAGAGGTCCAGCCCGCCGTCGAGGTCGTAGTCCACGAACTGCGCGGAGTGGTCGGCGGCGTTGAGCGCGCTCTGCTCCGTGAGGACGTTCGTGAAGTGGCCGGTCCCGTCGTTTCTGAAGAGGGCGTTGGCCGGCTGCTGGTCGGGGGTGCTGCCGACGTACGAGGCGACGAAGAGGTCGAGGTCCCCGTCGTTGTCGTAGTCGCCCCAGTCGGCGGAGACGGCATGGTTCTCGACGTTGATGCCCACCGCCTGCGCGACCTCGGTGAACGTGCCGTCACCGTGGTTCCGGTAGAGCTGGTTGTGCCCGTAGTTCGCCACGAACACGTCGAGATTCCCGTCGTTGTCGTAGTCGCCGAGGGCGCAGCCCACACCTCCCTCTGCCGTGGTGCGCTCGGGGCCTTCCATGCCGAGGGCAGCGGCGACGTCGGTGAATTCAGAGCCGTCGTTGCGCCACATGGCGTCGGCCGTGCCGGCCTGGTTGGCCAGGAAGACGTCCAGGTCACCGTCGTTGTCCATGTCGAACCAGCAGGCCCCGACGGTGGGGCGGGGGTCGTCGGGGCCGCCGTCGACGCGTGTGAACCGCTCGCCGGCGTTCCGGAAGAGGGAGTTGGAGCCCCTGCGGTTGGTGGCGTACACGTCGAGATGCCCGTCGTTGTCGAAGTCCACCCAGTTCGTCGGGCGCGACGAACGGCCGGGGATGGTGAGGCCGAGGGCGGGCGCCACGTCCCTGAAGTGCGTGCCGCCCTCGTTGTGCATCACCACGCTCACCTGATCCTCCACGAAGGCACCGCCGATGAGGTCGATGAAACCGTCCTCGTCGTAGTCGCCCCAGCCGACGCCCCGGAGCTGCTGGCCTCCGGCCTGCGGCATGCCCATCTCCGGGCCCACGCTCTCGAACACACCCTGGTCGTTGCGGTACAGCCGCACCTCGCCGGTGCCCAGCGACACGGCCAGGTCGAGGTCCCCGTCGTTGTCGAAGTCGCCCCAGGAATTCGCGTAGGAATTCGGTATGGCGAAGAGGTCATGCTGCACCTCAGTGAAGGGCAGCGGCTGCTGCGCCTCTCGCGTGCCTGTCGCCGGGCGGGAACACCCGGAGACAGCCAGGACGAGCAAGGTGCCGCCCGCGGTGAGGGCGGCGAGGGTCGCCGAGTGGGATCGCGTCACGGGTGAATCTCCCGAGTGGTCCGAAGGGGCCGGATCTGGTCATCGCATGGACGTGGAACAGTAGGCCTCGACGGAGCGCCGAGCGAGCGGCCCGAGGGCCGACGTCTGCAGGCTCGGCTCACCAGCTTGCCCCACCTCCGACCCCCTCCTACCGTGCCCCTGGGTCCTCCTCGTCCCCCGTGCCCGGCTCAAGGCCATGCGCCCTCAATCCGCCTCCCCCTTCCCGTCGATCCCCGGCCTGCGCATCCCCGCAGTCGCGGTCGGGTGTGCCGCGTTCCTGACCTCCTGCGGGAAGCCCGCCGACTCGGGAGCCGCCTCCGTGGACCTCGACGCGCCCCAGGTCGCCGCCGCAATTGCGGCCGTGAGCCCGGCGGCCATCGAACACCACATGCGCGTCCTGGCCGACGACTCGATGATGGGGCGCGCGCCCGGGACCCGGGGATTCGAAATGTCGGCGAGCTATGCAGAGGGGGTGTTGCGGGACCTGGGCCTCCAGCCCGCCGGTGAGGACGGCGGATACCGGCAGGCCGTGCCGCTCCGCCACAGCACCGTCGTGGAGCCTGAGAGCCGCATGTTCGTTCAGACGCCCGACGGCACCCGCGAGCTGACCTACGACGTGGACTTCTACCTCGGGGCCGATCCCCTCAGGCCCTCGGTGGAGCTCGAGGACGCGCCGGTGGTCTTCGTGGGCTACGGCGTCAGCGCTCCGGGGATGGGGTATGACGACTACGCCGACGCCGACGTGACGGGCAAGGTGGTCCTCTTCCTGAGCGGGGCCCCTTCATCGTTCCCCAGCGACGAGCGCGCCTACTACTCGTCGGGCGCCACGAAGACCTCCGAAGCGCTGAGCCGGGGCGCCGTGGGAACCATGACGTTCTGGGCACCCGACGACCCCCGCTTCCGGTGGAACGTGAACGCGGCCCGGGCCAAGAGGGGAAGCTTCGCCTGGCTCGACGACGACGGCACACCCAACCGCGGCGACCCGGCGCTCCTGGGATCGGCCTCGCTCAACCGGTCCGCGGTGGACGCCCTCTTCACCGGGTCGGCCACGCCCCTGGAGCAGGCGTTGGAGCGCGCGTCCGCCAACATGCCGCAGGCCTTCGACCTGGCGACCCGTGTCTCCATGCGCACCGTCAGCGAGCACGCC
>JASFRY010000110.1:0-10115 GCA_050114675.1 Gemmatimonadota bacterium
CAACCCCCGACCCCAGACGACGCGCCGACGTGAGGGAGCTCCGGCCGCGAAGGCGAAGCCGAGCAGCCGAAGTGAATCGCGGCCCCGGAAGAGGTGGAGTGCCGAACGCGAAGGCGAAGCCGAGCAGCGCGATGGGGCGAGGGGCACCGCCCCGAAGCCCCGAGCCCGCTCGAGCCCCGCACCACCCCCGCGGGTCGGGAGGGGTCGGAGGCGGGCGCCCTCCGGGCCGTATTGGAGACACCGGGGCAAGGCTGTTCCCCGAACCACCCTGCCTCGAACCCGGTTCGCCGCCTACGGCCCGGAGGGCGTCCGCCTCCGACCCCGGGCCCGAGGGCCGCGCTACTCCCCCTGCGCCATGGAATCCATGAACTCCTGGTTCGTCTCCGCCCGCTTCATGCGGGTCAAGAGGAACTCGATGGCTTCGGGCGCGGGCATGTCGGAGAGGAAGTTGCGCAGCAGGTAGACCCGATTCAGCTCGATGTCCGTCAGGAGGAGCTCCTCCTTCCGCGTCCCGGAGCGGTTCAGGTCGATGGCCGGGAAGATGCGCTTGTCCGAGATGTGACGGTCGAGGATGAGCTCCATGTTCCCCGTGCCCTTGAACTCCTCGAAGATCACCTCGTCCATGCGGCTCCCCGTCTCGATGAGGGCCGTGGCGATGATGGTGAGGGAGCCTCCGTCTTCGATGTTCCGCGCCGCCCCGAAGAACCGCTTGGGCTTGTGCAGGGCGTTGGCGTCCACGCCGCCAGAGAGGATCTTCCCAGAGTGGGGCACCGTCACGTTGTAGGCCCTGGCGAGGCGCGTGATGGAGTCCAGCAGGATCACCACGTGCTTGCCTTGCTCCACCAGGCGCTTCGCCTTCTCCATGACCATCTCGGCTACCTGGGTGTGGCGCTCGGCGGGCTCGTCGAAGGTCGAGGAGATGACCTCGGCCTCCACGTGCTCCTCCATGTCCGTGACCTCCTCGGGGCGCTCGTCGATGAGCAGCACGATGAGGTGGACCTCCGCGTGGTTCGTCGAGATGGAGTTGGCGATCTGCTGCAGGATCGTGGTCTTCCCCGCCTTCGGCGGCGACACGATGAGACCCCGCTGTCCCTTGCCGATGGGAGCGATGAGGTCGATGACCCGGGCCGACAGGCTGCCACCCTCGTACTCCAGGTGGAGGCGCTCCTCCGGGTAGCGAGGGCGGAGGTTGTCGAAGCTCACCCGGTGGCGCGTCTGCTCGGGGTCGAGGTCGTTGATGCTCTCAACCTTGAGGAGCGCCAGGTACCGCTCGCCGTCCTTGGGCGGGCGGACCTGGCCCAGAACGGTGTCGCCGGTGCGCAGGTCGAAGCGCTTGATCTGCGAGGGACTGACGTAGATGTCGTCGGGTCCGTACAGGTAGTTCCAGTCCTGCGAGCGCAGGAACCCATACCCCTCGGGAAGGATCTCGAGCACCCCTTCGCCACGGAGGACCACATCCGTTTCGAGGAGCTTCTGCTCAACGCGGAAGATGAGGTCCTGCTTGCGGAGACCGGCGTAGTTGTCGATCTGCAGCTCTTCGGCCAGGTCATGCAACTCGCCTACGCTCTTGCTCTTGAGCTCAGAGATGTCCACGGGAATGGGCTCCGAACGTGTAGGGCGCTCCGCGGGGAAGCGAGCAGGGGATTGAAGGAGGGTCGAGATCCGAACGGCGTCGCGCCGCAAGTAGCGTAGGTAAATCCGGCCGGCGGGCCCCGCCAGGATTGACGGACGACCGAATGTGTCCCTCATCGGGTTTGGCTTGGAGTGAGGCCAAAGTAAGGCTCATCGGTGAAAACGGTCAAGAGACGCTTTTCCGTCGGGCGCTCCCCGCCCACGAAGATGCGGGCACCGAGCGCATGCTGAAATTGCGTATTTTTACTCGTTCCTGTTCACTGGGGCCCGAGAAAGGAGTGGGAAAAAGGCTCGCTTACGGTCATTCCAGGACCGTTGCCCTGTATGTGGTTTCGGTTCTTCGCCGAGAACAAAAACTTGACAATACCTCTTTCGCGGAAAAACATTCGTTTACCCATTTTTGGGCAACCCCTCGCCCGGAGGAGTCGGGTGGCCAGACACAATCGCGAAGGTCAGGGTGCGGACCAGCGCGGCTTCGAGTACGGAGTGAGCTATCAGCCCGACTGGCTGAAGCAGGTCAAGGTGACCCGGCAGCTGGAGACGGGCCGGCAGTCCACCAAGACGTTGTTTCGGAACCCGTTGGATCGGGCCGAAGCGGAGCCGGGAGATCGGGTGCGCACGCACATCAAGTCCCAGGACCAGGCCCTCGACTTCGAGGTTGCCCTCACGGACCCCCGCGGCGCAGTGCGGCGAATCCGGGTGTGCTACGTGATCCCCGATGGGGATGGGCAACGCGAGGAAGAGGTGGAGTTCACCCTGGAATCCGAGCTCCCACCGCCGGAATCCTGATCCGAATCCAACGGCCGTCGGGGGGCCTCGGTCCGGACCGGTGCCCCCTCTTCTCTTTGAGTCCTCCTCCCCGCGCCTCTATCTTGCCCCTATGCGCGTCTCTGTGCTCGGACCGGTCCAGGCTGTGGGTCGCGCCACCCTGTCCTCCGTGGCCATGGTGGGGAGAGCCGGATATCTGGCCCTGGGCGCGCTGCGCGCCCTCCGCAAGGTCGATGTCTGGCTGCCACACCTGGTTGGACAGATGGCGCGGATCGGGGTGGATTCCGTCCCCATCGCCGTCTTCATCGCCATGTTCACCGGCGTGGTGCTGGCGCTCCAGTCGTCGTACACCTTCACGGGGGCCATCCCGCTCTACTTCGTGGGCACCCTGGTGGGCAAGACCATGGTGCTGGAGCTGGGCCCGGTTCTCACGGGCCTCGCCCTGTCCGGCCGCGTAGGCGCCAACATCTCCGCGGAGATCGGGACCATGCGGGTCACCGAGCAGATCGACGCCCTGGAGACGCTGGCCTACGATCCCAACGCATACCTCATCGTGCCCCGGGTGCTGGCGGGAGCGCTCATGTTCCCCGTCGTGGTGCTTCTGGCCAACGCCGTGGGCATCCTGGCGGGCTGGGCCACCTCCCTATATCTGCTGGACATGTCGTCGCCCGAGTTCCTCAAGGGCCTCCGGCTCTTCTTCCGTCCGTGGGACGTGTGGTTCTCGGTCATCAAGTCCGTGAGCTTCGGTCTCACGGTGACCTCGGTGGGGTGCTTCTTCGGCTTTGCCACCAGCGGCGGCGCCGAGGGCGTGGGCAGGTCCACCACCCGCTCGGTGGTGGTGTCCAGCATGATCCTCCTGGTCCTGGATGCCTTCTGGGCGGCGGTGCTGCTGTGAGCATCCAGTACGATGACGTCCACAAGGCGTTCGGACCCAAGGAGATCCTCAAGGGTTTCACGCTGGAAATCCATGAGGGGGAGACGCTGTCGGTGATCGGGGGCTCGGGAGCGGGGAAGTCGGTGGCATTGAAGCACGCGGTGGGGCTCCTGACACCGGACCGAGGCGAAGTCCACGTGGATGGGGCCCTGGTGGCCGGGCTGCCCCAGGACGAGCTGTACGAGCTTCGGCGCAACGTGGGCTACGTCTTCCAGTTCGCTGCACTCTTCGACTCCATGACCGTGGGGGACAACGTTGGCATGGGGCTCAGGAGGATCCCGACCATGACCCGGGAGCGTATCAGGAAGCGCGTCGCCGAGTGCCTCGAGCTGGTCGACCTGGACGGGTTCGAGGATCGCTTTCCCGCCGAGCTCTCCGGGGGACAGCGCAAGCGTGCCGGATTGGCGCGGGCCATCGCCACGGAGCCCAAGTACCTTCTCTATGACGAGCCGACGACGGGGCTGGACCCCGTAACCACGGCGGTCATCGACGAGCTCATCGTGCGGATGCGGCGCGAGCTGGGGGTCACCGGCGTGGTCATCACCCACGACATGCAGAGCGCCTTCAGGATCTCGGACCGCATCGCCATGCTCCACGACGGCCGGATCCGCTTCCGGGGGACGCCCGAAGAGATCCGCGCCTCGGAGGATCCTGTCGTGAAGGGGTTCATCGAAGGGAGGCCTGACCTGTTGGAGGTGGCGACGTGAACCGGGGACACGAGCTGTTGGTCGGCATCGTCATCATCGCGGCGATCGCCGTGGGCGTGGTGGGGACCCTGTGGCTCGAGCGAGCCCATTGGGGGCGGCCCGCCGTACCGGTGGAGGTTCTGCTCAACGACGTCGCGCAGCTGGCGCCGGGGAACTCGGTGAAGTTCCGGGGCGTGAAGATCGGCCAGGTCGGGAGCATCACGGTGGAGCCCGACGGGCAGGCCGTCAGGGTCTTGCTGAATCTGGACAACGAGGTTGCGTTGCCGCCCGACGCAGGGGTGCTGTTGACGCCGGAGTCGTTCTTCGGAAGCTGGCAGGCCGAGATCGTACGCAAGAGCCGCTACCCCGGGTTCGATTTCTACGAGGTCCCCGAGGACCAGGTGTCGAAGGGGGTCCTGGGCGGCTACGCCCTTCCCGAGCTGTCACACCTGACCGCCTCGGCCGAGGAGATCTCCGCCAACCTCGCCGAGCTGTCGGGCCGGCTGGAGATCGCCTTCAACGACGAGACCGCTGCCAAGCTCTCGCAGGCCATCACCGACATTGCCGCCATCAGCCAGGAGATCCGCGACCTGGTGACCCAGCAGTCCACCGTGGCCGGCAACCTCACGACCACCGCCGACAGCGCGCTCAAGGAGATCGAGGCTGCGTCCCGCAACGCGCGCCGATCCTTCGCGCGCATCGAGGAGCTGGTCGGGGATGCCCAGCTCGACTCCATCGTCACCAATGTCCGGCTCGCATCCGGCAACATCCAGCAGATCACCGGAGATCTGTCGGGCTCCTCCGAAGGGCTGGCCGCGACGCTGGAACGGGCCGATTCCGCCTTCGCCCGCATCGACCGCTTGAGCGCCCGGATCGAGTCGGGGCAGGGCACTCTGGGCAGGCTCCTGGTGGACTCCACCCTCGCGGTGCGCACCGAGGACGTCCTCCAACAGCTCAACCTCCTGTTGCAGGACCTGAGAGAAAACCCACGGCGCTACGTGCGCCTGTCCATCTTCTGACCCCTTCGTGGCCAAGCGCGCGCGGGCCCGGATCGAGAAGAGCGCCGGGGGCGTAGTGGTTCGACGCTTCGGCGGCGCGCCGCACGTGCTCGTCATCCGCGACCCGTATCAGAACTGGGGCCTCCCCAAGGGACATCTGGAGGACGGAGAAGGGTCCGGCGAGGCTGCTCTGCGGGAAGTGACCGAGGAGACGGGCCTCCAGGACCTCACCCTGGGGGAGGAGCTTGCGACCATCGACTGGTACTTCCGCTCCGGAAGCAGGCTGGTCCACAAGTTCTGTGCCTTCTTCCTCATGTCGTCGGAGCAGGGCGAGCCGGTGCCCGAGGTCGCCGAGGGCATCACCGAGTGCATGTGGCTGACCCTGGAGGAAGCCGAAGGCCGGATCACCTACGACAATGCTCGAGAAGTGGTGAAGGCGGCACGTTCGATTCTGCTGGGGGAGGTCGACGATGAGTGAGTCCTCGGCCCGGACGCACCTGGCCATGTGGCGGGGCGTGGAGGCGGCCGCGGCCCTTCTGGTCCTGGGCTTCTTCCTCTTCGCGCTGCGCGGCATCCTCAACCCCTTCCTCCTCTTCTTCCTCCTCTGGGCCGTGCTCACCCCATTCCAGGGGAAGCCCGGCCATTCCGAGCTGCTCATCACCGCGGCGGTGCTGACCCTCTTCTGGCTTCTCGCCACTACCGGGTCGGTTCTGGCTCCCTTCGTCCTGGCGGTGGTGCTTGCCTACATCCTCGATCCCCTGGTGGACGTGCTGGAGCGTCGCGTACCGCGGGTGTTGGCCATCCTCTTCCTCACCTTGCCGGTGGTGGCGGGCGTGGCCGTCCTCCTCTTCGTCGGGGTCCCGGCGGCGGGGCGGCAGCTCGCCGACGTGCTCGGGCAGGCGCCGGTGTTCTTCCAACGAGTGGCCGCCTGGATGGACGGCGCCCGGGAGCGGCTGCTGCGCGTGGACCTCCCCCTCGTGGACGAGGCGGCCCTCTCGGCCCGGCTGCGTGCCATCGACTCGGCGTCGGTGGTGGCCTTCCTCCAGGAGCGGCAGCAGGCGGTCGCGTCCTGGCTGTGGGGCAGCGTCACCGGGGTCGGCCGCGGGCTGGGCGCCGTGTTGACCGTTCTCAGCTACGTGGTGCTCACGCCCGTCCTGACGTTCTATCTCCTCCGCGACTGGGACCGGCTCAAGGAGGCCGTGGCGGAGCTCGTGCCCGTGGACCGGCGCGAGGGCCTCCTGTCCTTCGCCCACGACTACGACCGCCTGCTGGGTCGGTACCTGCGGGGTCAGCTCACCGTGGCGCTCACCGTGGGCGCCATCACCGCGGCTGGGCTCGGAGCCCTTCGCTTTCCCTACGCCGCCATGCTCGGGCTCATCGTGGCCGTCTTTTCCGTCGTCCCGTATCTGGGGCTGGTGTTGAGCCTGGCGCCGGCCGTCTTCATCGCACTGGTGAGCGGAAGTGTCGGGATCTCGCTCCTCAAGGTGGCCGTGGTGTACGGAGTGGCCCAGGGCCTGGAGGGTGCCGTCATCAGCCCCCGGATCGTGGGTGATTCGGTGGGCCTTCATCCCGTATGGGTGGTCCTCGCGCTGGCCCTGGGAGGATTCTTCTTCGGCTTCGTGGGCCTCCTCATCGCCGTGCCCGGGGCGGTGGGCATCAAGCTCCTCATCTCCCGTGGGGTCGCGCGGTACAGGGCCTCTTCCATGTACGGCATGGCGCCGGAGGACGCGGTCCCCTAGACCGCGTTTGATCCCCTACCGGGACCGGTTAAACTTCAAGGCTCCGCAGCGGACGTCGCCCCGTCGGCGTCCGTGCCCGAACCCCTGCAAGACACGCTGCGTCGGGCTCCGATCCCGATGCAGGGTCCACGACCGCGATGGCCAACGACCTCCGGGACATCACCATCATCGGGGGAGGGCCCACCGGGCTCTTCGCCGCCTTCTACGCCGGCATGCGCGGCAAGTCGACGCGCATCATCGACTCCCTTCCGGAGCTCGGGGGGCAGCTCACGGCCCTCTATCCCGAGAAGGACATCTTCGACGTTGGCGGCTTTCCGCGGATCCTGGCCAAGGACCTGGCCCGGAACCTGGTTCGGCAGGCCATGCAGTTCGAGCCCGACCTGGTGCTGGACGAGCAGGTGGACGAGGTGACGTGGCAGGGCGGACACTTCGCCCTGACCACGAAGCACGGGGAATACCTGAGCAAGTCCATCGTCCTGGCGGGAGGGAAGGGCGCCTTCGAGCCCATGCGCCTGGAGGTGCCGGGCTACGATACCTTCCTCCATCACGGGGTGGAGTACTCGGTCCGGGATCCTGCGGTGTATGAGGGGAGGCACGTCGTCGTCGTGGGCGGCGGAGATTCGGCGCTGGACTGGGTGCTTATCCTGAAGGACGTCGCGGCCAGCACCACGCTGGTGCACCGTCGAGACGGCTGGCGCGCCCACCAGAACACGGTCGCGCGCATGGAGCAGGCCGCGGCGGCGGGGGAGGTCGAGCTGCGCACCTTCCACGAGGTCCGGGAGATCCACGGATCCAGCGAGGTGGAAGGCGTGACGATCTTCGACAACCGCACCGACGAGGACTGCACGCTGGACTGCGCCGCGGTTCTGACGTTCCTCGGCTTCAAGCCGGACCTGGGTCCCATTGCCCGGTGGGGGCTCGCCGTCGAGAAGAACCGGGTGAAGGTGAACAGCCTCATGGAGACCAGCGTGCCCGGGATCTACGCGGCCGGAGACCTGGTGGACTACGATGGGAAACTCGATCTCATCGCCACGGGTTTTGCAGAGGCCGCCGTAGCGGTCAACAACGCCGTGCACTTTGTGGACCCCTCGGCGCGGGTGAATCCCGGCCACTCCACGAGCATGAAAGTCTTCAAGGACAAGTAGACATAAGGAAGCAGCCATGACCGACAACACCCCTCGCGAGCGCGAGCAGGTCGTCATCATCGGATCCGGGCCGGCGGGATGGACCGCCGCCATCTACGCCGCGCGCGCCCAGCTCGAACCCCTGGTGTTCGAGGGCGCCGGCAGCCGCACCATGATCCCCGGGGGTCAGCTCATGTTCACCACCGAGGTGGAGAACTACCCTGGATTCCGCGACGGCATCACGGGCACGGAGCTCATGATGGAGATGCGCGCCCAGGCCGAGCGCTTCGGCACGCGCATCCTCACCGAGGACATCGTGGAGGTCGACTTCGAGAGCCGTCCCTTCGTCCTCACGTCCAGCCGCGGGAAGGAGGTCCGGGCGGACACGGTGATCCTGGCCACCGGAGCCAACGCCAAGTGGATCGGCCTGGACAACGAGGAGCGACTGGCCCAGTCCGGCGGCGGCGTGAGCGCCTGTGCGGTATGCGACGGTGCCCTGCCCGCATTCCGCGAGCAGGTGCTGGCCGTGGTGGGGGGCGGCGACTCCGCCATGGAGGATGCCATCTACCTCACCAAGTTCGCCAAGGAGGTCGTGATCATCCATCGACGGGACGAGCTCCGGGCGTCCAAGATCATGGCCGACCGCGCTCTGTCGAACCCCAAGATCCGCGTAGCGTGGAACAAGGTGGTCACCGAGGTGCTGGGCGACGACTTCGTCACCGGGCTGCGCCTCCAGGACACGGTCACCGGCGAGGAGAGCGAGCTGGAGGTGGCGGGGCTGTTCGTGGCCATTGGGCACAAGCCCAACACCGGCTTCCTCGAAGGGAAGGTGGCCCTGAAGGACAACGGCTACGTGGAGATGCCCGTACCGTGGCGCACCCACACGTCGGTGCCAGGCGTCTTCGCGTGCGGCGACGTCATGGACGACTTCTACCGGCAGGCCATCTCGGCGGCCGGGACGGGGTGCATGGCGGCGCTGGACGCCGAACGGTGGCTGGCCCACGGGGGGGCCGAGGCCCACGCGGGCGAGGCGGTGGGCGCGGCGGATTGACGCGCTCGCGCCTCCGAGCCTGTCTTCGACGACGCCGGGACGCCCGTGGTGGTTGGGGCCCCGGCGTCCTCAGTTGGTCGGGGATGGACCGGCGGGACCCAGGAGGCGGCCCCCGTCCACCGCGAGCACCTGGCCCGTCACGAAGCCGGCGCCGGCCAGGTAGAGGACGGCCTCGACGACGTCGTCGGGACGCCCCAGGGTCAGGAGAGGGGTGCGCGTCCGGAGCGCGTCGAGGCGCTCCGCAGGGTAGTCGTCGGGTGGGAGCACCGCGCCCGGCGCCACGGCGTTGACGCGGACCCGGGGCGCCAGGGCCCGGGCCTGGACGCGGGTCAGATGGGTCAACGCCGCCTTGGAGACGGCATGGACAGGGTGCTCCGCCCACGCCTGGAACGCCGAGAGATCCACCACGTTCACCACCGAGCCCTCCGCGGCCGCAAGGAGGTCGGTGGCGGCCCGCACCAGGAGGTGGGGAGCGCGCACGTTCACCGCCATGATGCGGTCCCACAGCGCCGCATCGACCCCGTCCAGGGGATGGGCATCGAAGGTGGCCGCGCTGTTGACCAGGAGGTCCAGGCGCCCGAAGGCGTCGCGCACCGAGTCCGCCAGGACCGTGGCGGCGCCGGGGTCGGCCAGGTTCGCCTGGATCGTGGTGCATCGCCGGCCGAGCTCCTGGATGCGTCCGTCCACCTCACGGGCGGCCTCGGACGAAGTGCCGAAGTGCACGGCGACGTCGTAGCCTGCCCGGGCGAGACCCAGGGAAAGGGCCCGGCCCAGGCGGACTGCGCCCCCCGTGACGAGGGCCACACGTTGAATTTCCGGCTCGTTCATGGGACACTCATACGCCCGCGTCGCCCCTGGAGGCCAGAGCGGGCGTCGGAATGGGACTCCGCAGAAGCGAGGAATTGATGCCAGATCTTACCGGGAAGGTCGCCCTGGTCACCGGCAGCACAAAGGGGATCGGCCTGGCCATCGCCGAACACCTGGTGAAGGCCGGGGCCTCCGTGGTGGTCACGTCGCGGACCTCCGATGACGTGAAGGCCTGCGCGGAAGAGCTCTCACGCTACGCCAGCGGGGAGGTCGTGGGGATCCCCTGTGACGTTCGGGACCCCGAGGCGTGCGCCACTCTGGTCGAGGAGACCGTGTCGCGCCTGGGGCGTCTCGACATCCTGGTGAACAACGCCGG
>JASFRY010000111.1:0-10099 GCA_050114675.1 Gemmatimonadota bacterium
ACGGCCCGAGTTCAGCGCGGGCCCCAGGATGCGGAGGGCATCCTCGGGGAGCGTGAGGTCGTCCAGAGCGGAGCGCATCATGTCCCGCGTCACGTGGACGTCACGGATGGACTGGCGCTCGATCAACTCGGTCAGCTCCTGAAGGGAGATCGGGGCCGGCCCCACGTACGAGCAGCGGGCCAGGGCCTCTCTCGCCCGCGCTCTCCCGTCCTGGCTGAGCGCGAGCTGGTACCCGGAACGCCCGCTTCCATCCGAGCCGCGCACCTCCACCCACTGGTGCCGGCGGAGATTCCCCACCAGGTCGTCGATGACCAGGTACGAGAGGCCCATGCGGCTCGAGAGCTCGTGGGCCGTAACGGTACCGCTCTGGTGGAGGGTCTTGAGGATGAGCTCTTCCAGGCTGTCCGCCGAGATTCCCAGATCCTCGAGGGCCCTCGGTGGCGGTGGCGCCGTCATCGTTGGTCCGCTTCCATTCGCGGAGTGGTCTCGCCGTAGGGTCGTTGTGCCCGTCATGTCCATGTTCCCCCACTGGAGAAGCGGTCACTCGGTGGTGTCCGTCTCCGGGGAGACGGCATGGATCCGAGCGTTGAGAGTGGCTTGTCTTCATCGACGCAGGGGGCAGGTGACGGAACCCACGCCAGGCGGTCCCGCACCTGCGTACCCGTGGATGAGATCGTGCCGGGTGGGAGCTCGAGAGCGTATTCGGCCTCGCCCACCCAACGGGTCACGCGCATGGGCCTGAGATTCGGATACAGGGCGACCACGCTCCCCCTGCGATCGATGAAGACGACATCCAATGACTGCATGCAGCCCAGAGTATGGACGGCTCGGCAGGGGCTCAGGAGAACTCCCCCGCCCCGCGCCAGACGGCGCGTGCCCACCACGCCTCTGAGTCGCTTGAGGAAGGTGTCCGCAAGCATGATCCGCTCGCCGAGGAGCCTACCGCGGGTCTTGTTCCGCACGGTCAGTCGGCACATCAGAATTCTCCGAGCGCTTCGACGATCCGGATCAGCCCCGGGGACAGCAGGACTACGAAGAGCGCCGGGAAGATGCAGATCACCAAGGGGAAGACCATCTTGATGGTCGTCTTGGCGGCCGCCTCCTCCGCAGCCTGTCGGCGCTTCTGGCGGAGTGTATCGGCGTGGACCCTGAGCGAGCGCGCCACCGAGGTTCCGAAGCGATCGGTCTGGATCAACGTCGTCACCAGGCCCTGCATGGCCGGGAGCCCCGTTCGCTCCGCCAGATCCTGAAGCGCCTCGGGTCGCGCCGTCCCCGCACGGATCTGGAGGTTCGTGAATGCCAGCTCCTTGCCGAGCTCACGGCTCACGAACCCCATCTCCTGAGCAACACGCACCAGCGCCTGATTCAGCCCCAGACCCGCCTCCACGCATACGACGAGGAAGTCCAGAGCGTCGGGGAGCGCGCGGCTGATCTCCTTCTGACGCCGGGAACGCCTGACGCGCACCCAGATGCCGGGAAGGACCCAGCCGACGGCCGCGCAGTAGCTGCCGGCGAGAAGGACCACGCCCGAGCCCATGGCGAAGGCCAGGGTGACCGACATCCCCACGAACCCGAAGGCCAGTGCGGCGCCGAAGCGCGCCCCCCAGAAGAGGACTACGGACCGGTCTCCATCGAAGCCGGCCTGTCGCATGAGCTGCCTCAGCGGCTCCTGGTCCCCCACAGATGTGGGAACACGACGGCCCAGATCCTCCAGGAGGCGCTGAAACACCTGTCGTCGGGACATCCGCTCCCGGCGTTCCAGGATTCCGCCGCCTGTTCCGGAAAGGACCTCGATCTCCGCGAGCTTGCGGGTGACTCCCCGGGGACGGGAAGGAACGGCAAGCAGGAACATCATGCCGAGGGTGACCGAGAATGCCACCGCCGCTACGGTCAGGTACAGCACGTCGGCCTCCTAGATCTCGATGTCGACGATGCGTCGGATCCACAGGTATCCGACGATCTGCAGAGTGACCGCAAAGCCCACGAGGATCCTCCCCAGCCAATGCTCCCAGAGCATGGACGCGTATTCCCGGTCCAGGAGGAAGAGGGCCACGGCCATGACGATGGGGAGCACGGCCAGCACGTACCCGCTCATCCTGCCCTGGGCCGTGTAGACCCTGAGCTGTCGCCGGATGGCGAAGCGCGAGCGCATGGTCTCTCCGATCTTGTCGAGGATCTCCGCCAGGTTGCCGCCCACCTCCCTCTGGATGAGGACGGCCGTCGCGAAGATCCGCACGTCCATGAGCTCCACGCGGTCGACCAGGCCCCACAAGGCGTCCTCGAGGGACATGCCGTACTTGTGCTCCTCGGCGATCTGGTGGAACTCCTCGGCAACGGTCGGGGGACCCTCCGTGCCGACCATGGCGATGCCGGACGAGAACGGGTGGCCCGCGCGGGTGGCGCGTGCCAGGAGATCCACCGCCTCGGGGAACTCCTCCTCGAACTTCCGCATGCGCACGATCCTCCGGCGCGACACCCACATCCGCGGCAGGCTCCCGCCGATCACCAGCCCCGCGAGTCCGACCAGCCATCCTCCGAGGGCCCAGCCGAGAAGACCGACGGCGCTGCCGATGCCGATGGTGAGCAGAAGGAACATGCCCGGTGTCCAAGAGACCCGGGCGCGCTCCAGCGTAGCCGCGATGT
The DNA here is from genome assembly GCA_050114675.1 of Gemmatimonadota bacterium. Lineage (GTDB taxonomy): Bacteria > Gemmatimonadota > Gemmatimonadetes > Longimicrobiales > Gaopeijiaceae > SZUA-318. The sequence goes on from JASFRY010000111.1 coordinate 2,644, forward strand.
CTCCCATCCGCGGCATGCTGGCCACCACCCGGTCGAGCCTGGACGTCTGCTCCCCCTCGCGAGGCTTGAGGACCGCCGACGCCTTGGTCTCGGTCATGTTGGCCAGGCGCCGCTCGTCCGCCTCCAGGCGGGCGCGCAAACCACGCCGCCGATTCCAGTCCACGACTCCTTCCCAGGTGAGGAAAAGGGCCAGGGTGCCGAAAGCGACCGCGACGAAGGCTGCCACCGCGAGCAGGAGCTCGTTGGAGGTCAGGTTCACCATTTCCGATCACCTCCCTTGGCGCTCTCCGGCTTGTCGGTGAAGAGGAGGCTCGACAGGCTCACGCCGTAGCGCTGGAGCCGCTCGGCGAATCGGGGCCGGATCCCCGTGGGCCGGAACTCGCCGATCACCGATCCATCCTCGTCGACGCCTCGGCGATCGAACACGAAGAGGTCCTGCATGGAGATCACGTCGGATTCCATCCCCACGATCTCGGAGATGGTCACGATCTTCCGCGTGCCGTCCGAGAGGCGGGTCAGGTGGACCACCACCTGGATCGCGCTGGCGATCTGGCTCCGCATGGCCCGCTCCGGGAGGTTCAGGTTCGCCATGGACGTCATCGTCTCGAGCCGCGTCAGGGCATCTCTCGGGCTGTTGGCGTGAAGCGTGGTGATCGAGCCGTCGTGGCCGGTGTTCATGGCCTGGAGCATGTCCACGGCCTCGGAGCCGCGCACCTCACCGACGATGATCCGGTCGGGGCGCATCCGGAGGCAGTTGATGACGAGCATCCGCTGGTCCACCGCCCCTTCGCCCTCGATGTTCGGGGGTCGGGTCTCCAGCCGCACGACGTGGGGCTGGCGCAGCTGAAGCTCCGCCGAGTCCTCGACAGTGACGATGCGCTCGTCGTGGGGGATGAACGACGAGAGGACGTTGAGCAGGGTGGTCTTTCCCGATCCGGTCCCTCCCGACACCAACACGTTCAGCCTGGCTTTGACGATACCCTGGAGCAGCTCCAGCATCGGCTCGTTGAGCGAGTTCTCCCGGATGAGGTCCTCGCCGGTGAGAGCGTCTCGCTTGAACTTCCTGATGGAGAGATGCGGTCCGTCCACCGCGAGGGGCGGGATGATGGCGTTGACGCGTGAGTTGTCGGGAAGACGCGCGTCCACCATGGGCACCGAATCGTCGATCCGACGTCCCACCTCGGAGACGATGCGATCGATGACCTGGAGGAGGTGCTTGTCGTCCCGGAAGCGGACATTCGTCCTCTCCAGCTTTCCGTGCCGCTCCACGAACACGCAGTCGTAGGTGTTCACGAGAACGTCGGACGTCTCGGGATCACGCATCAGCGGTTCGAGCGGGCCGAGTCCGAAGATGTCGTCCATGACCTGACTCGTGAGCTCTTCCCGCTCATCGAAGTTCAGGGCGATGCGCTCCTCGGCCAGAAGCTCCTCGATGACCTGCCGTATTGCGTCCGCTGCCTGTTCGCGGTCCAGCGTACCGAGACGTGCGAGGTTGAGCCGCTCCATGAGGCGGCGATGCACCGTGCCCCTCAGGTCGGCGGCGCCGCGTCCAGGCTCGAACGTGACGATCTGCCGTCGCGGCTGAGCGGGCGGTACCGGATCTGCCGGGCCGTCTTGCCGTGGTGCGCGTGCGGAATCGAGCGGTGTGGCCATGGTTCTACCTGAGTGCGGGGGTACGTGTGCGGCGCGCGGCGGGTGCCGGCTTCTTCCCGTTGCCGTTGTGGCCGTTCCGGCTGAACAGCCCCCCCAGGAGCGACTGGACCAGACCGGCGCTGTCCGCCGGTTCCTTCAGCTCTCCGAGGGTGGTGGCCAGTGTCCGGATCTGCTTTCCGTACTTCGACGGACCGGCGAGGGCGGCCGGCTGGCCGCCGCAGGCGCTCCGGCGCATCATCGCCTCGTCCACGGGAAGGATCGTTCCCACCTTGGAGCCCAATGCCCGCTCGACCTCCTCGAGGGCGATGGGCGGGTCGGACGAATAGCGGTTCAGCACGACGTGCGTGTTCCCTTGCGGGCGGACGGCCCGCTGAGCCAGCACCGACACGACCCGCTTGGCGTTCCGAAGGCATTCGAGCTGCGGAGCGACGACCAGGGCGAGGTCATCCGTCTCGGCCAGCGCCGAGAGCGCCACCGACGTGAGGATGTTGCCTACGTCCAGAACCACCCTCGCGTAGTGGCTCCGGAGGACGCGGACCAGCTGGCCCACCTCGTCGGGCGTGAGCTTCTCCCCTTCCAGCGCCGTTCGCGGCGCCGCCAACACGTCCAGTCCGGACGAATGCGTCAGGACGAACGAATGCAGGAGTCCCTCGTCCAGCCGATGGAAGCTGCTGATCAGATCGGTCAGCGTGTAGCGGGGCTGCAGGTCCAGGTGGACCTCGGCACCCCCGTCCATGAGATCCAGATCCACCAGGAGGGTCGACTCGCCTGTCAGCTCCCGGAGCTCCAGTGCGAGGTTCACGGCAGTCGTCGTCACGCCCGACCCGCCTTTCGCCCCGAAGACGCCGAACGTCCGCCCCCGACTGTGCGCCTCGACACTGTGGCCGGAACGCCTGGACATCACACGGTGCACCGCATCGGCGATATCCCCCGCGGACACGGGGCTGGGCAGATATTCGACCGCTCCCGCCCGGATGACCTTGAGGAGGGCATCGGACGGCAGCACCGGTCCGGCCAACATGACCGTCGTACCCGGGGCCTCCATGGCCACGCGCCGGAGCATGTCGACCGTCGCGGTCACGTCGTCGCCGACCTGGCCCAGGAGGAGCTCGGCGCCCGCCCAGCGCAGCTTCGAGAGGTGTTCCAAGCCGTCCTGCATGGTGCCCTCGGCCGTGAGCGCGAGATCCGCTTCGATCTCGGCTCCGTCGAAGGCGTCCTTGAGGAGATGCGCCAGAGCCAGGTCCTCGGCGATGACGGCGATTCGGAGAGGAGACTCAGTCATTGGCTACTCCACCAGACGGATGTAGAGGACGAGAGATCCTGCCGTGGGGCCCGCTCCCTGACCGTCGCCATCGACGTAGTAGAGGAAGCGTCCCACCACCGGATCCTTGGGAGAGTTCTGCTGCTCGATGAAGAAGAGCCCGAAGTTGTTGAACGTGATCTGCTGCATCCCGCTTCTTATGTCGGTCGTCGGATCGAACATGGCGACCCGGACCACCCGGGGGCTGTCCAGCCAGTTGTCGCCCCACGCTGATCCGACTACGGCGCCCTGGTCACCGGCGTTCGGGTCCCACGACGCCCCGGGATCGCGGCTGATGAGCTCCTGGATCCCCTGAGCGGTCGGGCCCAGCATATTCCCCGGCTCGACGTCGTAGGGCTCGCCGAGCTGGATGGACGACTTGTTGCACGAGCAGATGTTCTGACGGTAGACGGCAGCGCCCGTGGACCCTCCGCCGCCACCCATGGAGCACGCCTCCATGTTCTCGTCCTCGGGCAGACGCCACGGGAGGAACATGGACGGAGCGATCGCGAACTCGGAGTTCGGATCCGTGTACTTGAGCTGGATCTCCCGGCCGTAGTCGCCCTCGACGCCGGTGAACGGCGGATCCCGGTATCCCGAGCCGTAGCCGGTCTCGTCGTTCGCTCCGTCAGGCCCGGTGAAAGGTTTGTAGGAGTCGTTGGCCGGGTCGTAGGTCCAATCCTCGCCGGGATCCCACATGTGGTTTCCGTTCGCGTCATCGTCCCCGTCGGCCCAGACGTCGGGCAGGGCGAAGGGCTTGAGACACCGCGCCGATCCCCCCTGGGCGGCCTCGGCGGCCGCCTTGGCGCCCACGGGCACGAAGGGGATGCCGAGGAGTCGAGCGAACCACGTGGGGAGGCTGTCCCGCCGTACCCAGACCCTCACGAGCCTCTCGGCGGGAACGACCTGAACGGTCACCTCGCCCTCGGTGATGGGCGCGTTCCGGATCTGGTTTCTTTCCGCGTACTCCACGGCCCGCGTCTCGGCGACCGGGGTCGCCACGGCAGGCTCGAACTCCTGGAAGGCGCTCGCCGCCGCCAGCGCGGCGGAGTCCGCCGCCCGCTGCGCCTCGGCCCGGGCCGTGAACAGCATGCCCAGGTCGATGGCGAGGGCCAGCACGGCCAGCACCCCGAGAAGGAGCACGACCGTAAGGACCAGGGAAGCCCCCCGGCGGTCCTTTCGATACGGCGTGCGTACGTTGCGGTCCATGTCAGGTCTCCTCGCTACGCGCCGGGACCATGGGTCGTGTCCGGGCGCATGCCGCGGCTCCACTTCCACGTACCGGGCTCACCGGTGGGAACGTCCGGGGCCTCGTCGGTCGGCGACACGAAGTACGGCGTCACGATGACCAGCAGCTCGGTGCGATTCTGACGGATGTCCCGGGACTGGAAGAGGAGGCCGAGGATCGGGATGTCACCCAGGATCGGCACCTTGTTGATGTTCTTCAGGATCGAATTGTCGAGCAGGCCGGCGATGGCCAGGTGCTGTCCGGGCTTGAGCTCCACTTCCGTCTCCGCCCTGCGGGTGAGGATGCTCGGGATCTGGAAGCCCGAAAGCGTCAGTCCGTTGGAGAAGTCCAACGACGAGACCTCAGGGGCCACCTTGAGCCGGATGTTCCCGGCGTCGGTCACCGTCGGCGTGAAGTTCAGGCGGACGCCGAACTCCTTCCACATGATGGTGACCGCGTTGGACTGCCCGCCCTGCACCACGGGGAAGGGGAACTCCCCTCCGGCCAGGAAGGTCGCTTCCTTCCCGTCCGCGGCGATCAGGTTGGGCTCGGCGAGGCTCTTGAAGTCTCCCCGTCCCTTGAGCGCGTTGATGACTGCCTCGAGCCGCGAGTCGTCGCCCACGAGCAGGAGGCGGACGATGCCCTCGGACAGCGTCTGGATCGACGTCGTGTCCGATTGGTTGACGCCGTTGGCGTTCTGGGGGTTGGTCGCAAACAGGTTCGTGCCCAGCTTGGACACCGCGGATCGGTTGACCTCTGCGAACCGCACGTGGAGAAGGATCTGGGCCGCCTCGGGGATCTGGAGGTTGTTCACCACCGTGGCGCCGGTGGCCGAGGCCACTTCCTCGGCGCGGCGCACCACCGACGCGCTGCTCACCGTCCCCGACAGGACGACCATGTTCCCGCCGACGGTGGACACCGTGATGTCCTCGTCGGGGTAGAGCGCCTCCATCTGCCTCCTCAGCGCCATGAGATCGGTGACCACCTCGACGTTGTAGAGTCGAGCCCGGTCGTCGGTGCGCCAGACCATCAGGCTGGTGGTTCCGACGCCCATGCCGTTGATGAGCACCTCCTGCGGCGTGATGACCACCGCTTCCGCGACGTCCGGATCGGCGATGGAGACGCGCTCGAGCCGCCCGCTCATCTGAAGAAGGGCGGAGGTGCCGCGTACCACGGTCACGACCTGCTCCGGCTTCGTCAGCACCTGCTGGGCGGCCGTGGAAAGAGGCAGGAGGGCAACCAGAGCCAACCCACTGAGGGTTCGCCGCACCGCACGTATTACCGTGCGCCTCGCGGCAAAGGCCTTCGCTCGTTGTGTCTTCATGATGGGTCCTTGGTCTCTCATCAGTATTTGATCAGCGTCCGCTTACCGCCTCGATAGACCTCGACGATCGAGGCGTCGCGGTCGGTGGCGGTCGGCGGAGTCGCGGAGGGAGCCCTTCCCTTGCCTGTGGGCTTGGGCCCGGTGAGGAGAGAGGTGACCCGAACACCGTTGGTCTCCACCTCTTCCTGGTCCAGCGTGTTGCGGAGCGCGAGCTGGATGCGCCCCTGGGACGCGGCCAATGCCAGCTTCTCGGCGTCGCCGGGCGCCACCATGAGCGTGATGACCGTCACGGTGAGGGGCTTGCCCTCCTCGTCGGTGGTCATGGTCTGGCCCGCAGCGAGCGTGGGGACGTTCTGGAGGATCACGCGACTCACGGGGCTCCTCGCACCGTTCCCGTTGGGGGAGATCACGGAGATCACGTCCACCCGGGTACCGGGAAGGACGAACCCCGCCACGCCGATGACCTCATCCACCTTGACGGACATGGCACGCATGCCCTCGGGGATGGTCACCGACAGGCCCGCTCCGGCGCCGGCGCCGGCCAGCTTGGCCGCCAGGATGGGCTCGTTCAGGCTCACGTCCCGGATCAGTCCACGTCCGACCAGGGACTCTTCGTCTCCCGAGTAGCCGTCGGGCATCTCGTCCGAGGGCCACTTCACCATCTTCACGTCGTCGGGTCCCAGGAGGGATCCCGCCGGAAGATCGCGTGCCGCCACCGCGACCTTTTGGGTCGCAGCGGGGGTCTGGGCGGACGCCAGCCGGATGGGTCGCTCCCGCAGGTAGAGGAGCGCAGCATACCCCGCGATCCCTCCGGAGAGGATCGCCAGGATTCCGATTATCAATCTGCGGTGCCGTCGCATGCCGCCACCTCCGGGTTATTCGTTGCGCATGGAAAACGTGGTCTTCAGGGTCACCAGGCCTGCGGCGTCCACCCACCCCGTGAAGGGACGGAGGAACACGAAGTCGTACGGGTACCGGATGGAGACGGTGGCTGGGGTGCCACGCGCTCCCCCCACACCCGTCAGGTCGGTGACGGCGTCAGTCGGATCCACTCCGGCGCGGGTCAGGGCGTTCTGCACCACTGCCCGGATGGAGTCCTCCGTGATGAGGGGATTGTCCACGGCCGCGCTGCGCGCCGCTTCGCGCGCCGCATCGGTCATGACCTGGTAGACGTTCCACGCCCGCCCGAACTCCACGACCCCCAGAATGAGGATGAGCAGGAGCGGTACGACGAGCGCGAACTCTACCAGGGCCTGGCCCGCCCGTTTGTCCTGGGTACGGCGCGGCCGTGTCCTCTTCGCCGCGGCGCTCATCGGACCACCTCGGCGAAGGGGAGGAACCATGCGGCGATGGCGCCAGCCGCGATGGCGATGCCGTAGGGTACCGAGACCGATCCCGGTTCCCCGGGGCTGGGGCGACGCCCCTTCCTGCCCAGGGTCACGGCGTATGCCAGGAGGTCTTTCGTCCGCAACAGCATGGGAATGGTCACCCGGCGACGGACGATCTCCTCGACCACGACGAGCAAGCCGAGGGCAGCACCGAGAAGGGCGCCCCACAGCAGCTCGCTGGGTCCGAGGAAGGCGCCCACCGCGGCGAGGAGCTTGACGTCCCCGCCGGCGATGGCGCCCACGATGAAGAAGGGAATCCCCAACGCCAACCCGAGCAGGAGCCCGGTGGCGCCTCCCAGCAGCGCTCCCGGTCCAGCCAAAAGCCTCACGGCCAGTCCCGCCACGACGGCGGTGACCGTGATGCGATTCGGGAGTCGGCCCGTCGTGGCGTCGCTCCATACGGCGGCGCACATCAGGGCCACGAACACCGATGAGGTGAAGATCCAGACAATGGGGGGGGACACGTGCTCTTCTCCGGCGTGATGGGTCGAAGGCCGTGGGCCGGACGCCAAGCGAGTTGGCGTCCGGCTCCAACGTCGCGGTCTTCGGCTATCAGCCCCCGT
>JASFRY010000112.1:0-10026 GCA_050114675.1 Gemmatimonadota bacterium
CCGAGATGGGCTCACCACGGTGACGGTCGTGGGAGAAGGGCTCCTGGCTGAGCCGGGGATCGACGCTCTGGTGTTCTGGGCCGTGGAACGGACGCCGGTCCACCTCATCTCCCAGGCATCGGACGTGAGTCTGAGCTTCGTGGTCGACGCGGCCGAGGCCCCGGCGCTGGTGCGTCGCCTCCACCTGGCGCTCATCGAGCTGCGGGATGCCGACGCCCGGAGGTCGGCCTGAGGGCGTAGATGGCGGCCGGCGCCGACGAGGCGGGCTCCGTGCGCCGGACCCCGTGCGTCGCCATGCCGGGGGGATCGGCGTCCCCAGGCGTCTCGTCGCGGCGTCCCCACTCGTTGAGAGGGTGGAAACACGGCCCACCTCAGCGAGGAGATGCAATGGTCCCGAAACGCACGGCGCTCATGCTCCTGGCCCCCGCCCTCCTGGCCTTCGGGTGCTCCAGTTCCCTCGACCCCGTCGTCTGCACCGACGAGGCACGTCCGGGCATCGTGCTCCAGGTCGTCGATCCCATCAGCGCCGCCCCCATTCTCACCGGCGTCACCGTCACGTTTCAGGACGGCGACTACACGGAGACCTACACGAGCGCGAGCGCCCCGAGCGGCACCTTCTCGGGGGCCTACGAGCGTCCCGGCACCTACGTGGTCGCCGCCGCGAAGGACGGGTTCGAGACCTGGATCCGGACCGGCGTGGAGGTCACGGCCGACCAGTGCCACGTGAAGACGGTCCAACTCCAGGCCGTGCTCCAACCTCTCTCCGGAAGCTGACGCCGGTAGATCTCCCGGGGCGAGATATCGCGCGCCTCGTCCCCGTGTCGTATCCTGTGGCCGTCCGCGACACCCCCATCCTTCCGGAGCGCGCTTCCATGTCCGAGTCGCCGGCCCACGAGCCCGTCATCGCCCAGGGACTCCCCAAGCCCATCGGCCCCTACTCCCCCGGCATGGTGTTGGACCGTCTCGTCCTCGTGTCCGGGCAGGGCGCCACCGACCCGGTCACGGGGAAGCTGGCCGGCCACGACGTGGCGACCCAGACGGAACAGGTCTTCCGCAACATCGCCGCGATCCTCGAGGCCGCCGGAAGCGACCTGAGCCATGTCCTGCGGTGCGGCGTGTTCCTGGTGGACATGAGGGATTTCCCGGCCATGAACGAGGTCTACGCTCGGACCTTCGGGGAGCATCGCCCGGCGCGGACCACGGTCCAGGTGGCGGCACTGCCGGATCCCGGCCTGCGGGTAGAGATCGACGCCATCGCGTATCGGCCGTAGCGCCTTCCACCGGGTCGTCCCGTCGCATGGAAGCCGTGCCCTGGACCGCCGTCATGGAGCGCCCCCGCCGAAGGCCCCGCCGTCTCGGTATTCTGCTCCTCGCCTCCGTGGCGGCGTGCGGAAGCCCCGGGGAGCCCGACGAGGGCCTTCCCGCCTATCCCGCAGTCGATCGGCACGCCGCCATCCCGACGGACGTGGTGAAGGGTACGCCCGAGAACGACGCATCCCCTCCCGTCCTCCACTCGACCGAATTCGACGAACCCGTGCCGGTGCCGGTGATCAGCACCGCAGGCGCCGAAGACGCGCCCTTCATCCCGGCGGACCGGGCCGAGCTCTATTTCTTCTTCGCCGCCGACGTCCGCCAGGATGCATCGGTGCAGATTCGCGACCCCGTGAACGGCATCTGGGTGGCCCGCGCCCAGGGTGACGGTTGGGGAGAGCCCGAGCTGGTATGGCTCCAGGACCCCGACGTGCTCGCCCTCAACGGGTGCCCCTTCGTGGCGGGCACGGAGATGGTCTTCTGCACGGCCCGGGAGGGGTTCTCGGGCCTCCAGTGGTTCCGGGCTACCCGGGACGGCGTGGAGTGGCGCGACTGGACGCCACTCGCCTTCCCGGCGGCGTTCGAGGTGGGCGAGCTCCACGTGGCGGGTGATCACCTCTACTACGGATCGGCCCGTTCCGGCGGGGCCGGTGGCCAGGATATCTGGATGCTCACGCGGGTGGACGGGGAGTGGTCAGACCCGGTCAACGTGTCGGTGGTGAACACGCCCGCCGATGAGACGCGCCCCTACGTGAACCCGGACGGAAGCGAGCTCTGGTTCACCCGAAGCTACCAGGGGACCCCGGCCGTCTTCCGCTCCCGGCGCTCGGGGGACGCGTGGCAGACCCCCGACCTCGTGGTATCGCAGTTCGCCGGAGAGCCCACCCTCGATGCGGCGGGAAACCTCTATTTCGTGCACCACTTCTACCGTGAGGGCACGATGATCGAGGCGGACATCTACGTGGCACGCAAGCGCTAGTCGGGCGGGGCGGGAGTCCTGCCGCCAACCTCGATCGCACCGGGACGCCGCTACAGCGACAGGAGGATCATCACCAGGACGACGACGGCCACGAGGATCGCCGCCAGCGCGTAGGCGGGCCTGAAGAGCGCCAGGTCGGCCCTGAAACGCTCTCGCTCCGCAGCGGACTCGTTCCAGCGTACCACGACGGATCCGTCCATGCGGACAGGTGAGCGACGGATGTCGGTGGCTCCATCGGACTCGAGGTCCGCGATCAGGCCGGCCGCTTCCCGCTGGGACACCTTTCGCCGGGGCATGACGGCTACCCCGATCCCATGCCCAGCGCCAGCGTTCCCGCACCCGCCACCGCGTCAGGCTCCCGCTCCGTGACCCGAAGCCCGTGTCTACGCATGGCGATGACCAGGGGGATCCTGAGCACCCGGCCCGGGCCCAGAAGTCCCCCGGCAAGGGCCACTTCGGGCGGATGCTTCCACGGGCCCAGATTCTCCAACAGTGCGAGAACGTGGCGTTCCAGGTCCTCCACGGCGCGGGCCAGGATCTCGCCCGCCACGGCGTCGCCGTCCCCGGACGCCTTCGCGACGAGAGGCGCGAGGGCTGCGACGTCGGCCTTGGACGCAGCGCCGACCCAGGTCACCAGACCCTCGACCCCGTCGAGGCCCAGGTGCCGGAGCACCGCGGCCTGAAGAAGGGTGTCGGGGGCCCGCCCGTCGGCCTGACGCGCCACCCTGCGCAGGGCGTCCAGGCCGATGGCCCAGGCGCTTCCCTCGTCCCCGATATGGTGTCCCCATCCCCCGACCCGTGCCTCCCGGCCGTCCTCGGCCCGACCCCAGGCGATGGATCCGGTGCCCGAGATGAGGAGCACCCCGGGGCCCTCCCTGAAGGCGTCGTGGAAGGCGGCCCGGACATCCGTGTCCACATGGACGGTGCGGGCCAGGCCCATGCGCTCGACCTCGATCTCCACGGCGGAGCGGGCGTCCTCGCGGCCCGCGCCCGCAAGGCCCACCCAGAGTGCGTCGGCCGGCCCGGTCAGACCCGCGGCCGACACCGCCCGGGTGCACGCTTCGGCCACCGCGCCGGCGGCCGCCGCAGGATCTCCGGCCTCGGCCACCGCGCCGGGACCCTCGGCCCGCCCCAACTCGTTCCCCTCCCCATCCAGCACGACCACACGGGTGCGGGTGCCTCCCCCGTCCACGCCCATGACCCACCGGCTCATGCGCTTCTTTCTCGGCCGAACGCGCCGACCAGAGACCCCACGGCGAAGGTGAGCGCGGCACCCACCAGCGTGTACCAGGGCCAGGCCATGGTATTGCGCAGGAGCGTGACGCCCCCGATGCCCACGGCGATCCCCGTGATGACGGCGCCCTGCCCCGGGCGCTTCGTCAGGACGCCCAGGGCGAAGGCCCCCAGGAGTCCGCCGTACACCAGGGAGGCGATGCCCAGGGCCACCTCCACCGCCGACGTGCCCCGGGAGAGGGGGATGAAGATCACCGCGCCCACGATGAGGAGGAGGGCCCAGACCAGCGTGAAGAGCTTCCCGGCCCGGAGGATCTTCTCCTCGTCGTCCTCGGCCCCCGTCATGGGCGCCCAGTAGTCGTAGGCGGTGGCGCTGGCCAGAGAGTTGATGGACGAGCTCAGGCTGGACATGGCGGCGGCGAAGACGCCGGCGATGAGGAGGCCGGTGATCCCCGGAGGGAGCTGCTCCACGATGAAGCGCGCGAAGATCTCGTCGGACCGCTCGAACGTCCGCCCCTGATAGAACACCCAGAGGCCCAGCCCCACCCCGAGGAAGAGGACGAACTGGAACATGACCGCGACGCCGCTTCCCACCAGGGCCTTCTGGCTCGACCGGAGGTCACGGGTGGTGAGGAGGCGCTGGACGATGAGCTGATCGGTGCCGTGGGAGGCCATGGAGAGGAAGGCACCGCCCACCAGGGCCGCCCAGAACGTGTAGGGCTTCATGAGGTCCCACGAGAAGTCCAGCGTGTGGAGCTTCCCCGCCTGGGACGCCGCCGACACGATGTGCCCCCATCCGCCGGGCACCGCGGCCTGGAGCATGACCGCCGCCACGAGGGCTCCGCCCAGGTAGAGGGCCATCTGGAGCGAGTCCACCCACACCACGGCCTTGATGCCGCCGAAGTAGGTGTAGATGACGGTGAGGACGCCGATGACGGCGATGGACACGGGATACGGCCATCCCGTGATGAGCGCGAGCGGGATGGCGGTCGCGAAGAGACGCACTGAATCCGCAAGGAGTCGCGTCACCATGAAGATGGCCGACGTGAAACGGCGGGCGCCCGTCCCGAAGCGGGTCTCCAGGAGGGCGTATGCCGTGCTCAGCTCGCCCCGGTAGTAGGCGGGAAGGAGCACGGCGGCCACCACCGCCCTGCCCGTGATGTAGCCCAGGGTGAGCTGGAGGAACGTCATGGTGCCCACGTACGCCACGCCGGGCACGCTCAGGAAGGTCAGGGTGCTGGTCTCGGTGGCCACCACCGACAGCATGACGGCCCCCCACGGCAGCGACCGGCTCCCCAGGAAGTAGTCGGTGCCGCCCTTCTGGTTGCGTCCCAGCCAGGCACCCCAGACGGTGACGCCCCCCAGGTACGCCACCAGCACCACCATGTCGAGGGCCGTGAATGCGCCCAATTCAATCCCCTTCCCCGAGAGATGCGGTGGGCACGATGGCAGGCGCCACGCGCTCGCCCTCCTCCAGAACCACGTACGCCTCCATGGCGTAGTACGCCGGAAGCCCCGCGGCGCGCAACAGCTCCGCCGTGCCCCGGTTCCGCTCCTCCACCCGCTGCCAGAACTCCCGGGGATCGGGACCCGGGAAGGGTGCCACGTCCTTCTGGGACTGATGCTTGAAGATGGCCAGGACCTTCCGGCGCAGCTCCTCGGCCGACAGCGGCACCAGGACGTCGGCCTCCACCAGGGACCACTCCTGCCACGCGCCCCGGTAGAGCCAGAGCTGGGGTGCCGGCCCCGCATACCCGTCCAGGGCCCGGGTCACGGCATCCAGGCACATGCGGTGGGTCCCGTGGGGATCCGACAGGTCCCCGGCCGCGAAGACGAGCTCGGGCCGGGTGTCGTCCAGGAGGGCGCGTACCCTGTCCACGTCTTCTTCGTCGATGGGGTCCTTCTTGACCTGGCCGGTCTGGTAGAAGGGGAGGTCGAGAAAGCGTGCGTTGTCGGGACCCAGCCCCACCGACTCCAGGGCGCTCACCGCCTCGGTCTCCCGGATGATGCGCTTCAGGTCCCGGACCACCGAGGCGTCCACGTCGGCGGAGCGGCGGCTGGCCAGCTTCTCGGTGATCTCATCGACCCGGGCGGCCAGCTCTTCGTCGCCGGACAGCTCCAGCACGCGCCGTGCCCGCTCCACGAAGTCCAGGTAGCGGCGGACCTCGTGGTCGAAGACGGCGATGTTCCCCGACGTCTGGTAGCCCACGGTGATGTGGTTCCCGTTCTCCACCAGCTTGCGCAGGATCCCGCCCATGCTGATGACGTCGTCGTCGGGGTGGGGCGAGAAGACCACGATGCGCCGTCCCTGGGGCAGCTTGCTGCGGCCCTGGATCTTCCCGATGAGCCGGTTGAAGATCTCGCCGTTGAGGGGCTCTGCGGACCCGTGGCGCGCCACGAGGGAGCTCAGGTGATGGTCGCGGTAGTCCCGGGTGCTGAGGTGGAGGATGGGCTTGCCCGACTGGCGGCTCAACCACAGCACCGCCTCCGCCTCCTTGTCGGGCGTCCACGCCACCTCGCCCAGGACCCACGGCGTGCGTACCCGGGTCAGCTCGGCGGCGGCCGCCGGATCGAGGTAGACGGTGGCGCTCCGGTGTCCCTGGAGATAGGTGGCCGCCACGTCGGCGTGCACCTCGCCCTCCACGGCCCTGCGCACCACGGGGGCCTTGTGCTCGCCCGTGGCGATGAGGGCGATCTCCCGGGCATCCAGGATGGTGGCCACCCCCATGGTGAGGGCCTCGGGCGGGACGTTCTCCTCCCCGAAGAAGTCCGACGCGGCGTCGGCCCGGGTCACCGTGTCCAGGTAGACCATCCGGGTGCGCGACTCCCGTCCCGACCCGGGCTCGTTGAAGCCCACGTGGCCGCTTCGACCGATGCCCAGGATCTGGAAGTCGATGCCTCCGGCCCGGCGGATCGCCTCCTCGTAGGCCTCGCAGTGGGCGTCGACCTCCTCGCGGGGCAGGTCGCCCCGGGGAATATGGATGTTCTCCTCGGCGACGTTCACGTGGTCGAAGAGGTTCTCCCGCATGAACCGGTGATAGCTGTGCAGGCTGCCCGGCTCCATGGGGTAGTATTCGTCCAGGTTGAACGTCACCACGCCGGAGAAGTCCAGCCCCTCCTCCCGGTGCAGCCGGATGAGCTCGCGGTAGATGCCCACGGGCGTCGAGCCCGTGGCCAGCCCCAGGACCGTCCGCTCGCCCTTCGCGGACCTGTCGCGCATGAGCGCCGCGATGCGGCCGGCGACCTCCATGGCAATGGCCTCATGATCCGGAAGGATGCGGACGGGAATCCGCTCCAGGCGCGTGAACGCGGACGTGGTCATGACTTCACCCCGGGGATCGGCCCCATGCCTGCCCTGGAGGGCCGAAGGTTGCGGCCGATCCAGATGAAGCACGCCAGGGCCACGAAGAGGAGGAACACGCCCCGGAACGTGGCCCCGAAGATGATCTGGCCCACGCCGAAGAGGGACGCATACACGGACGTGACGCCCGCCACCCAGTTGGTCCAGTTGAGGGGACCGCCGTCCATGGGCTCGCCGCCCAGTCCCAGGCTGGACGACACGCGCGCCCACCCCGGTCCGCCCGGGCGGACCTTCAGGTAGAACGCGCGGAGGATCTGGTCCTCCTCGGGTCGAGTGAGGAAGGTGACCACCAGCCAGACCACCGTGGACGTCCCCACCGTGGCCAACATGATGTACGCCCACTGGACCGGATCGTCGGGGTTCAGGCCCACGCCGAACCAGAGCACCACGCTGGTGACGAGGGAGGCGATCATGGCGCTGATCTCCGACCATGCGTTGATGCGCCACCAGTACCACCGGAGGATGAGGACCAATCCGGTGCCCGCCCCCAGCGCCAGGAGGAAGCGCCACGCACCCTCGATGGACGTGAGGAAGTACGTCACCACCAGCGAGGCGATCATGAGGAGGAAGGTGGCCCAGCGAGATACGCGCACCAGGGTGCGGTCATCGGCCTGGGGATTCAGGAAGCGGGCGTAGAGATCGTTGACCAGATAGCTCGCACCCCAGTTGAGCTGGGTGGAGATGGTGGACATGTACGCCGCGGCGAACCCGGCCAGCACCATCCCCGTGAGCCCGGCGGGCAGGAGGTCCATCACCGCCATGACGTAGCCCTGGCGGGGGTTGTCCAGCCCCGGGTAGAGGATCGTGCTGGCCAGCGCCACCAGGATCCACGGCCAGGGCCGCACGGCATAGTGGGCGATGTTGAACCACAGCGTGGCCAGGACCCCCTCGCGCTCGGAGCGGGCGCTGAAGATGCGCTGGGCGATATAGCCGCCTCCGCCGGGCTCTGCACCGGGGTACCACGACGCCCACCAGTTGACGCCCAGATACACGCCCATGGTGATGGCGGGCATCCACGAGGCACTCTCCCTCGGCAGCATGGCCAGCGCGGCCTCGGTGGAGCCGTACACGCCCTCGAGGCTCGACTCCATGCCGGTGATGCCGCCCACGGCGTGTACCGCGAAGATGGCCAGGACCACCGCGCCGCCCACGGCCAATCCGAACTGGAAGAAGTCGGTGACCACCACGCCCCACAGCCCCGCCATCATGGAGTACAGGGCCGCCAGCAGGAAGCAGATGAGGAGCGCCGTCACCTCGGAGATGTGGAGCGCGGTGCTCACGATCTCCATCATGGCCAGGTTCACCCACCCCATGATGATGAGGTTGATGGGCACCGCCAGGTACGCAGCGCGGAACCCGCGGAGGAGGGCGGCCGCCCCACCGCCGTAGCGGAGCTCGGTGAACTCCACGTCGGTGATGACCCCGGCGCGGCGCCACAGCCGGGCGTAGAAGAACACGGTGAGGATCCCGCTCATCACCATGTTCCACCAGAGCCAGTTCCCCGCCACGCCGTGCTTGGCCACCATCTCGGTGACGGCCAGCGGCGTGTCGGCGGCGAAGGTGGTGGCGACCATGGACGTGCCCGCCAGCCACCAGGGCAGCGAGCGCCCGCCCACGAAGTAGTCGGACATGGAGCGGCCTGCCCGCCCGGACATGGCCAGACCGACGGCCGCGGCGAAGACGAAGTAGAGGGCGATGATGGCCCAGTCGAGTCCGGTCACGGGTTGGGCTCCCGCTTGTGGACGGGCTCGTCGGTGATGGAGAGCACGGCGGCGTCGGCCACGGCACGGCGCAGGGCGATGTGCTTCTGGTTCTCCCTTGTGGGGTGCACCCGGTTGGTCAGGAGGATGATCCAGATGTCCAGGTCGGGATCCATCCAGATGGAGGTGCCCGTGAACCCCGTGTGCCCGAAGGCGTCGTGGGTCACGTAGTCCCCGCCGGAGGAGCGCTCCGAGGGCGTGTCCCACCCCAGCGCCCGGCTCGACGCCTGGTCGTAGCGACGGGTGAACATGGCCAGCACGTCGGGATCCAGGAGGTGGAGCGGCTCGGGACGCGCCACCGGACACGGCACGCCCTGATCCCGGCCCGGCACGCAGGGCGGCGCGGTCCCGTGGTGGAGCATCATGTCGGCGAAGACCGACAGGTCCACCGCCGAGCTGAACAGCCCCGCGTGCCCCGCCACCCCGCCCATGGCGTCGGCGTTCTCGTCGTGGACGCGGCCCCACACCAGCTCATGGCGCCAGAGCGTGTCCACTTCCGTGGCGGCGATGCGCCTCTTCAGCGACGGCGCCGGGTTGTACTCGGTGTCCAACATGCCCAGGGGGCCGAAGACGTGCTCCTGCAGCCAGACGTCCTGGTCCTGCCCGGTGATGGACTCCATGATCCACGACAGCGTCATGATGCCGATGTCGGAGTAGACGGTCTGCGTCCCGGGGTCCGACTCCAGCGCCACGTCGGCGGCAGCGTCTTTGTACTCCTGCTTCCCCGAGTGGTCGAAGAACCACCGCTTGAAGGCCGGCAGGCCCGCACGGTGGAGGAGCAGCTGGCGGACCGTGACGTCGTTCTTGCGGGCGTCGCCCCGGGACCACCATGGCAGGTAGTGCACCACCTTGGCGTCCAGGTCGAGCCTGCCCTGCTGCACCAGCATCATGGCCTCGGTGGTGGTGCCCACCACCTTGGACACCGACGCCAGGTCGAAGATGGAGGTGGGCGTGGTCTTCAGCCCCGAGCCGTAGGCCAGCTCGCCGTACGCGCGTAGCATGACCAGGTGCCCGTGGCGTCCGACGGCCACCGTCACGGCGCTGGCCGCCGAGTCGGCCACAGCGGCCTTGATGATGGAATCCACCCTGGCCAGGCCGGCCGGGTCCATCCCCTGCGTGGTGGGGTCGGCCACGGTCTGCGGAGCCTCGGCACTCCCGCTCCGCTGGTCCCGGGTGGCGATGCCCGCCGCCACGAGGGGGTCTTCCACGGCCACCTTCGGGGTGAAGGTGGCCACCTTGGGCCTGTCCAGCCCCTCGCCGATGTCGTGGAAGGGAGGCAGCGGGATGGGGAGACGGCCGCTGATGGCCTCCTCGCCGAAGAGGGCTTTGAGCCCCGCCCGCTGCGAGACCTCGC
The DNA here is from genome assembly GCA_050114675.1 of Gemmatimonadota bacterium. GTDB lineage: Bacteria > Gemmatimonadota > Gemmatimonadetes > Longimicrobiales > Gaopeijiaceae > SZUA-318. Next base: position 9,999 of record JASFRY010000112.1, read on the forward strand.
GGTCCCCCCACGCCACCAGATAGCTCCC